>JBEKWT010000081.1:0-10047 GCA_049512795.1 Occallatibacter sp. | reverse complement strand
ATTCAGGACACCACCTCGTCGATGAACGACGCGGATAATGGCGACCAATGCAATGGAACGCAAATCACCTGCTCGCTGCTGGGCATACAAGCGCTGCTGGGTGACCTGTATCCCTGCGGGCTAGGGCAGAATTGCACTACCAGCACGAATTATGTGGATAGCGTAAGCCTGTTCGTATTCCCCGCGGTGACCGGTTCGTCGGCGTATAAGGATTCCACCTGTCCGCAGAGCGACCCGACGATCGTGTCGTACACATTTCCCGACCCACCCTCCAATACGACGCTGCCATCGGCGGACACCTACCAGGTGGATGGCTTCGCGAACAATTACAAGACGACGGATACGGCATCGAGCCTGAACCAGGCAGCGGGCATCGTGATCGCGGCGGGAGACTCGGGACAAAGCAACTGCGCCGGTATCCAGGCGCCGGGCGGCGAGGGGACCTATTACGCGCAGGTGATCTACGCGGCGCAGGCTGCGCTCCTGTTACAGCAGGCGGCTAATCCTGGGTCGCAGAATGCCATCATTCTCCTCACCGACGGCGACGCAACGGCATGCGCGTCAAACGCGAATACCACCGCAGGTGCGTGCGACACAAAGAGCCAGCTTCTGGCGTCAGAGGGCACGCTGAATGGAACCGGAACGAAGACCAGCAACCCTTCGGGCTATGAGTCCTACGCCTACCCATCCGCGCTGGGCATGTGCGGGCAGGCGGTGCTGGCGGCACAAGCAGCGGCGAATGCGGGAACGACGGTGTACACGATCGGTTACGGGTCTCCGACGTCGGGAGGATGCGTGTCGGATGAGACGTATAGCGTAACCGTATCGACGAAAGGGGGAGGCTGGGGTCCAGGAGACCAGCCCTGCCAGGCATTGGCAGCGATGGCGTCATCAGCGGTGAATTTCTACTCCGACGATGGATCGGGTTGCGAGGCGACGGCGCCGACGAACCAAAATCTTACGAAGCTGACGGCTATCTTCCGCGCGATTACAGACAACATGAGCTCGCCACGGCTGATTCCCAACGGCACTACATAGAATGTGGGCTTGACTTTACCCAGAGAATCCGGTAACAACGTCTGAGAAAACCGGGTAACGACGCGACTCGGCTGAACGAAGGGAGTCCCCCCGTGCGTATCTCCTGGACGATTGTACTGGTATCGTGTGTTCTCATCCTTTCCGGCTGCTCTGGAGTGCCGGGAACAACGCCGACGCAGACGGCGGCTGGCTCCGTTCCGGGAGCGCCACTGCAGGGCATGGTGCACGGCGGACAACAGCCGATTGTAGGGGCGCACGTCTATCTCTACGCGGCCAACACCACCCATTATGGCGATACGGCGATTTCACTGCTCCAAAGCGCCGGAGGCACCAGCGCTGACGACAACGGCGACTACTACTACGCGACGCAATCCGGTGGCACTTTCAGCATCACCGGCGATTTCACGTGCCCCAGTGCCGGATCGCAGGTTTACCTGTACGCGGTGGGCGGCGATCCTGGATTGGGACAAGGCGCGAATTCGGCCATTGGCCTGATGGCAGCTCTGGGGACCTGCGGCTCGCTCTCGTCCGCGCCCTATGTTGTGATCAACGAGGTCTCGACGATTGCGACGGCGTATGCGATCGCCGGATTTGCGACGGACGCGACGCACGTAGCGAGCTCGAGTAGCTCGCTGGCGACGGCGACGGATGTGCCGAACGCATTCGCAACGGTGACCAATCTTGAGTCGCTGGGCCGGGGCGTGGCGCTGACCACAACACCCAACGGCAACGGCGTGGTGCCGCAAAGCGAGATCAACACACTGGCAGACATTCTGGGGGCATGCGTGAACTCGGCGGGGCCGTCGTCCACACCGTGCAGCACGCTGTTCAGCAACGCCAAGAACGGGAATTCGCAACCGGTGGAAACGGCGACCGCGGCGATCAACATGGCACACAACCCAGGGTCGAACGTCTCGACACTGTTTGGGATCATTGGGACGACCTGGGCGTTCCAGCCGGCTCTGACCATGGTGCCCAACGACTTCACCATCGCGATCACGTTCACGGGGGGCGGGCTGGATGGCACAGGAGTTGCCCCGGGCGGAGTCGCCATCGACGCCGCCGGCAATGTATGGGTGCCAAACTACACTTCCAGCAGTTTGAGCGAATTCAATTCCAACGGTGTGCCGAAAACAGGCTCGCCATTCAGCGCGGCCGGGCTGGATAATCCGTCAAGCGTGGCCATTGACACCTATGGGAGCGCATGGGTCGCAAACTATAACGGCGCCGACATCAGCGAATTCAATGCCGGGGGCCAGAAGATCTCCGGTCCTCCCGGATTCACGGGCGGGGGGCTGAATGCTCCGTACGGCATCGCTGTCGACAGCACGGGCAATGCATGGGTGGCGAACTTTGGCGGCAACAGCCTGAGCGAATTCGAATCGAATGCGTCAGGCGGATTGGCGCTTTCAGGCAGCGGCGGATTTGGCGGCGCCGTCCTGGCCGGTCCCGCGGGAATTGCCGCCGACACCACGGGTGACGTGTGGACAGCAAACTATATCGCCGCCACCGGCGGTCTTGCCGAAGCTGTGCCGAGCCCGCTGCCCGGCCAGCCCCCTACAGTGACTCTTTTCAGTGGCGGCGGGTTGAACTCCCCATACGGCGTGGCCATTGATGGATCGGGCAACGTGTGGGCGACAAACCGAGGAGGCCCTGGCAGCTTCAGCGAGTTCACCTCAAGCGGTACGCCGATCACAGGCAAGAGTGGCTACAGCGGCGGAGGCCTCGACAATCCTTACGGAATCGCCATCGACGGCGCAGGCAACGTGTGGGCCGCGAATAACGGCGGCGACAGCGACAGCGTGAGTGAATTCAGTTCGGGTGGAACCGCGATCAGCGGCGCCAATGGGTACGTAAACGTTGAGATGTTCTCACCGTACGGCATCGCTACCGACGGATCGGGCAACGTGTGGGTTGCGAGTGACGACAACGTCGGTCCGCTGACGGAGTTTGTGGGAGCAGCGACTCCGGTGGTGACGCCACTAGCCGCGGGCGCGACATACAAGCAACTCGGAACACGGCCGTAAGCGGAGCCGCGAATCGGCGGTGAAATGCAGCGACCTGGCGCACAGCGGGCTGGGAAGACAATTCCCTGAAACGCCAGAGCGGCCCGGGCAGGATTACTCAGACTGCTCGGGGATAATCAAGAGCACTTCAACTTTGGCGGACTGTCCGTTCTGCATGGCGGGGCGGAACTGCCACTTTTCGAGCGCCGCGATCACGAACTGGGCCTGCGGAAAGGCTTGCGGGAAGACGATGCTGAGCGTTTCGAAGTGGCCGGATTGATTCACGAATCCGTGAACCATGAGCGCGTCAGCATCGATGGAGCCGGGATCGAGATTGGGCCGCACGATGTCATAAGGCCAGGGCGCATCAAGGTGGCTCGCTGCGCCGCCTCCGGGAGCATCGACGGTCCGGGGAAGAGAGTATTGCAACACCCAGCTATGCGACAAGCCGACATGCAGGTAAACGGTGTAGGCGATTCTTCCAACCCAAACGCCGGCCATTTCGGGGTACTGATCGTCAAGCGAGTTTCCGACGATGATGGAGCTGAAATGGCCATCTTTGGGGACGGAAACGGCGGTCGTTGAAAGTTGATCGGTGGCAAGGCTGTCCGGGCCATTGCCGTTTCCAGTTTCGGGGCCCTGAGGTTTGTTGGCGGGAGCAGCTAAGCCTGGCCCGGACACCTTGAATGCCAGACCTTGACCGGCGCCGGAGGCTTGATTGTTTGGATTGCCCGCTGGACCCTGGCTTGATCCGCCCTGGCCTGGTTTAGCAGAGGAGTTGTCCTTAGCGGGCGACGAAGCGTCCTTCCCCTGGCCCGCCAGCGTTCCCGGCCCCTTGACTACCACACTTTCATTCACCGGCGGCAGAGTGGCAACGCCCTCCTTCATGCGCAGGTTGGACAGAGACAGAATTGAGGCCGGTGTGCGTTGCGCCGAAGTTTGCGAGGAGGTGACCGGCGGCAACAGCACCTGTTGCGGAACATGGACGGCGACGGGGGTAGTGGTGCTCGCGGTGACGATCGGCTTGGGCGTGGGATGAAAGCTGGAAGTGATGTTGACGTCGGCCAAAGTCAGCTCTTCATTGGGACGTTCGACCGAGGGCTTGACGTCGGACGACGCAGGCTTCTGCGGCGGTGGCGGAGTGACCTTCTTGACCGTGACTTTGCTTGGCGTCCAGATGACAACCTGAGGCACGGGAATCTGATCGGGGAGCTTGACAGGGTTTTCAATGTCGGGCTGAATAAGCGTCTGCGGGCCTGGCGTGGCTTGCGCAACCTCGCGGAGAGCAGGCTCGCTGGCTGAAGGCTTGCCTTGGGAAGCTGGCGCGTGTGCGCCGGCGTTGGCGGCTGGTGCGGAAATGTGGGGAGGTGTACGCATATCGTCGGGAATGTCGAGGTCAAGCTCCCGAACGCGATAGTGCTCCGTGGACACCCGGGCGAACGGGGGCATGTAGGCGACGCTGAACCACGCCACAGCGATTGCCAAGGTGTGGAGAACAATTGAAACCGCAATCGAGGTCGGCCGAGGGCCGAGATCGGACGACTCGGTGAAGAGACTAACCGTGTTAGAAGAGCTCATCAACGGTTGGATCCCCCCTTAGAGATTCTGCATAGAAGCGATGACTTTTGGAACGTGCGCACGAGGGAATTTATCCGGGGAACTTCCCAAGTTGGCACATGAATTCCATGGAGGCTATAACACGGAAGATGCAAGCGCGACCTCCAATTGCCGAGTAGAATTCACTGTAAACTTATCGTGGAACAGTCCCCTGAACGCGAGTGCAGCGTGATGGCAGGCTGATCCATTGCGGGAGAACATTGCTGCCCTTTTCAGAATCGCTCATCGAGAGGCATTCCCCCATAGCACTTTTGATACCTCATCGATAGATAGCGGCGATTCTGATGCGATTTGTGAGGCTTTCAGGGACTACACTGAAACCGCACTGCGCGCCGAACTCGATCAATATGAACGGAGTGGGCGCAAAGTGCAGGCGTTTTCGAAAGCGGGAATCGATTTCGGAAGCCATTCTTAGCTGCAGGGTCGAGGAATGGATCAGATGGGACCCATGAATTCCGGAAGCGGCGACCAAGAAGACACTCGCGGCGGAGCAGGCAGACGCAGCGAGTGAGGCGAGCAAAGAAGGGCGGAGCTGGCGAGAGCCAACTCCATCGGTGCAGGAATGAATCGAAGACTGATGACGATCCTCCTGGTTGCAGCGGTGATTGCGGGCGGCTGCACCTGGGTGGTCTATCGGCTTGTGAGCGCGAGGATATCAACGTCGAAGCCGGTGTCGACGACGCTGGTGGTCGCGGCGGCCAAGGACATTCCGCTGGGCGCGGTGCTGACGACGGCGGACCTGACTACGATGTCGTTGGGGGGCACGCCGCCCAAGGGCGCGATTCTGAAACAAGAAGACGCGGTTGGCCGTGGGGTGATTACGCAGATCTCCCAGGGAGAACCGATTCTGGACAGCCAGTTGGCGGGTCTTGGCTCGGGCGGCGGATTGGCGCCGACGATTCCCCAGGGTATGCGGGCATGCGCGGTGCGAGTCGATGAAGTTGTGGGAGTCGCGGGTTTCGTTACTCCAGGGATGCGAGTGGACGTATTGGCCTCAGGCAATC
Source organism: Occallatibacter sp. (assembly GCA_049512795.1). Lineage (GTDB taxonomy): Bacteria > Acidobacteriota > Terriglobia > Terriglobales > Acidobacteriaceae > Telmatobacter. The sequence continues at coordinate 4,382 of JBEKWT010000081.1, read as the reverse complement.
CTCCGGGCGAGGGCGCTTCGCAAGGTGTGGTGACGGAGACGATTTTGCAGAACATTCAGGTTCTTTCGGCCGGCACAGACATTCAGAGAGATGCCGAGGGCAAGCCGCAACAGGTGCAGGTGGTGAACCTGCTGGTAACACCCGACCAAGCCGAGCTGCTGAGCCTGGCGGCCAATTCATTGAAGATTCAATTGGTGCTGCGCAACCCGCTGGATACGCAGGTCACAAAAGTTCCAGCGACGGCCATGAGCAACCTTTTTGCCAGCCAGGCTCCGGCGCCGGCACATGAGCGAGCCCCGAGAGGCCCTGCCAAGCACGCAGAGAAACCCTATTCGATAGTCGTGATGAACGGCAACAAAACCACAGACGAAAAGTTTGCGTCACCCGAGGGGCAGCATTGAGATCGAATGCAGGAGTCACCATCGTATCTTGCGGCGCGCTGGCCTTGGCATTGTTTGCCGGGCAGGCGGTACGGGCTCAGAGCACGCCTGCTCAGACCGCACCCGCGGCGCAGCCGCCAGCGGCAGAAGCCACATATGCGGACTCAACCAACGAGCTCTCAGTAACGGTGGGCAAATCGGTGCTGGTCGACTGCGCGCAACCAATCCAGCGCGTCGCGATTGGGGTTGGAGACATTGCGGAAGCCACTGCAATCAGCCCCACCGAAATCATGGTCGACGGCAAGGCAGCCGGCGAAACGAGCCTGATCATCTGGGACATTCACGGCGGACGACAGTTTTTCAACGTGACGGTGCGGGCTCAGGCGACAGTAACGGGCGATAGTCTTGACGCCATACGGCGCGAACTGAGGGCGGAGCTGCCCGGCCAGACGATCCGGGTGAGCTACAGCAACAACAACATTTTTCTGCGGGGCACGGTGAGCGACCTGGTGAGCGCAACGCGCGCAGTACAGATTGCGTCGTCGGCGGGGAAAGTGGTGAACCTGCTGGACGTGGATGTGCCGAAGTCGGATCCGCAGATCCTGATCAAGGTGCGGTTCGCAAGCGTGGATCGCAACCGTGCGCGGCAGCTGGGGATCAACCTGTTCAACCTTGGCCTGGGAAATGCCGTGGGGGGCGTGACCACCGGTCAGTTCTCGCCGCCAAGCATTTCGGGCAACTCCGGTGGCGGCGCCGCAGGAGTCTCCGGAGTCGCCGGGGCTGCGACGTTTTCCAATGAGTTCAACCTGCTTGCGTTCTTCCCTGGCCTGGGTGTGGGCGCGGACATCTCCGCGCTGGAGACCAAGGGAATCGTGCAGGTGCTGGCGGAGCCGAACGTGATGGCGACCAACGGCAAGGAAGCCAGCTTCCTGGCGGGCGGAGAGTTTCCCTATCCGGTGGTGCAGGGCACAGCGGGCGGTTCGGCGGCGGTGACGATCCAGTTCAAGGAGTACGGCATCCGGATCAACTTCATCCCGACGATCACGCCGCGCGGGACGATCCACCTGCAGGTGGCGCCAGAGGTGAGCGCGCTGGACTACACCAACGAAGCGACCATCTCGGGATTCGAAGTGCCGGGAATCACGACGCGCAGAGTGAACACGGAGGTGGAGCTGGCCGACGGCGAAAGCTTCATGATCGGCGGTCTTCTGGACAAAACCACGAACGACAGCTTCCAGAAGATTCCCTTCATCGGCGACATTCCGATACTCGGCAAGTTGTTCCAATCGGAGTTGAGAACCAAGAACGATACCGAGCTGATCGTGGTCGTGACGCCGGAGATCGTTTCGCCGTATCCGGCAGACGCAAAGGTGCCAAACCCGAATTTCCCCGTCGCATTCCTACCGCCGAATTCGAATACTGCGATGCATCAGCCAGATGCGAAGACGCCAGAGAACACGCTACCGGCATCGCCGGCCTCGATACCGGTAGAGACACTGGTCGACAGCATGAAGCCGGAGAAGCCGTTGATCATCGAGAGCGGGGCTGGTGGATTCGGCACCGGCGGAGCGGCGATCAACTCGGGTGCTGCGAGCAGTTCGACTGCCGGAGCCGCACCGCCGCAGCAATAGAGGCTGCAGCTCGCGGACGCCAGGAGAACTCTGAGGCGGGCGGATGATTCCCTTCGAAAGCCGCGGCAGCGCCACCGCAACAATCAAGATTTCCGCTGAGGGCCGCCGGCACAATTCCGAGGCGAGCGGATGAATCCTTTCGAAAAGATTGTCAGGTCGGTTGGCGAGTTTCTTTCGCCTCCCGCGCAGGCAGGCCTTGAGGGACCGCTGCAGGTTACGAACGTGACGCGCGGAACAGTGCTGGCCACGCGGCTTGAAGCCGCCCACACGGGACCGACACGCAGAAAAGGATTGCTGGGCCGAGACGGCCTCAAGCGCGGCGAAGGACTGTGGATCGCTCCCTGCGAATCGGTGCACACGTTCTTCATGCGATTCCCGATTGACTTGGTGTACCTGGACCGCGAGCGCAGGATCAAGAAGGCGCGGAGCGCGGTTGGGCCGTGGCGCCTATCGGCTTGCCTGTCGGCGCACTCGATTCTGGAGCTACCCGCAGGAACGATTCGCGAAACTCAGACCGAGCGCGGAGATACGCTGGAGATTGCGGCGGCGGAATAAGAGTGGCGGAGTTAGCGGCGCTAGAAAACCAGCGAGTCAACAGGCCAGCAAGCTCACAGCTATCAGCTTTCAGAGATTCTCGGAAATCAGCTGTTTTTCAGCGATTTTCAGAAGCTGGTTTTCTGCGGTCAGTTTGCCTCTACCCTTTTCCTTTTGTGCAAGTTGGGCATCCATTCGCGGCCTTTTCTTCTTTTTGAAAAAAGTTCACAGTTTCTGTGAAACTGTGGAGCGAGTGGCTGTAAGGCCCTCATTCCAAAGACTTCACAGTTTCACAGTTTCACAGTTTCACAAAACGGCATGGGGGGTGGGGTCGGAAAAGCGGGGACCAAGGGAACAGGGGAACGTGGGAGCGAGGAAGCGAGGGGGCAAGTGAAGAAGTGAACGAGTGAATAAGTAAACATGTGAATCTGGAAACAGGTGGCTGAGAGTGGAAGGGCGCGGCGCGAGCGAGCGAGGGATCAAGGGGGCGATGGTGGTCCGCGCGTCGATCATGGAATAAGTATGCGCCGGAAGGCGGAAATGATCGGCGAAGTTCGGAATTTTATCTACTGAGTGTTTTCATGTGGTTGCAGGTGTGGGCGGTGGCGAAGGGATTGACAGAAAAGCAGGGACCGAGGGAACGAGGGAAAGAGGGAACAGAAAAGCAGGAATCGGGGAAAGAAGGACAGGGGCGACCGCTATTTGACAAACGGTTTCCAGGACGACGAAATCTGAGTTGTCAATGTCCTGCCCTCGACTTCGGAATCGATAAGCGAGGCGGCAAGATCCCAAACCCGCGGGTCGTTCTCGAGCTCATGATGCGGCTTGTTAAGGGTACGAGCATACCAGGGATAGTTTGCACAATTAATCCGGTGACCCTGATAGGTCATATGGAAATTTCCGACGATCGTGGTTTGAGCCGGATCGGTTGCGACTATCTCCGTGAGCCCCTGAAGCGGGCCACGCGACTGGTAGAAATTAATGGCATTTGCGACGTTTGAGGGAATCCTGGAATCGTCACGGCCCGGTTTCGCGATGCTGTCCATCTGGATGGTGAGCTGAACCGGAATGCCCTGCTTTCCCAGCTCTCGAGCAAATACCACTGTTTCGGCAGCGCCCCAGCTATGCCCATAGATGATGATTTTTGCGTGCGCTTTTTCGGTAGACGATGGATTGCCGTTTCCACCGCTGTCGAGGAGACGCAGGACTTCATGAAGGGCCTTTTTCCCGTCATGATTGGCAAACACTTCGGCATGCACTTGTGGGCGATAATGGTCTCGAAGATACTGGGCAAACTGCACTTCAGGATGGCCCTGGTCATCGGGCCGGGCATATCCACCCACAAATCCAATGACAATGACCTTTGTAGTTTTGGCGGCAGTGTCAATCGCGTCGCTGGTGTTTAGTGCGGCCGTCTCCCCCGCACTCGGCAACTCGAGAGGGAACAGCTCCTGCGTCGCTCGGTCGCCGGGGCTTGTCGACCCATCAGGCCGCGGAGTCTGTGCCGCGGCGCAAAGGGAAACCGAGGCGACCAGCACAAGCAGCGCATATGCGAACGGCCCTCGCCGGGGTGTGAGATAGCGATGCCGGACGGTGGAATGAGCGGGAGGCTCTTTGCCGCACAAATCGACTTTAGAAGACCGCGCCAAGAATCCCGCCATTATCGACTTATACAACGTTTCGGCCAATGGTAGTGGTCAATTTTGAACCATTCGGGTCAGCGAGTCCGTCCGGGTTCGCGCTATTCCCGGTCCCCAAAAGCGAGGTTTCACAAAACAGGTCCTTCGACTCCCTTCGCCCGCCGCGGCGGGCTCCGATCGCTCAGGAGGGGGCACCC
>JBEKWT010000080.1:0-10058 GCA_049512795.1 Occallatibacter sp. | reverse complement strand
ATGCGGACGCGTTCGCAGATGCTTTTGGCGACGTCGCCCACGCGCTCCAGATCGGAGTTGATCTTGATGACGCTGAGGATGAAGCGCAAATCGATGGCCATGGGCTGCTCCATGGCGAGCAGGTCGAGCGCGGCCTGATCGATGTCGCGCTCCATGCGGTTGATGGCGATCTCACTTCGGCCGACCAGGTCGCAGATCGACAGGTCGCGGACCCGGTAGGCCTCGATGGCGCGCTGGATGGCCTGCTCGGCGAGGCCGGCCATCACCAGAAGATTCTCTTTCAAATCTTCCAGGCTCTGTTGAAAGCGTATTCGTGTCATCCGAACCTGCCTGTGATGTAATCCTCCGTGCGCTTGTCGGAAGGATTGGTGAAGATCTTGTGTGTCGAGTCGAACTCGACCATGCGGCCGTTGAGGAAGAAGCCGGTCTTCTCAGCCACGCGGGCCGCCTGTTGCATATTATGCGTCACAATCACGATGGTGTACTGCGACTTTAGTTGGAATATCAGGTCCTCAATCTTGGAGGTGGAAACGGGATCGAGGGCCGAGGCGGGCTCGTCCATCAACAGCACTTCGGGGTCCACGGCGAGGGCGCGGGCGATGCAGAGCCGCTGCTGCTGGCCGCCGGAGAGGCTGGCGCCGGATTTCTTCTTCAGGTCGTCCTTGACCTCGTCCCAGAGCGCCGAGTTCTTGAGGGATTTTTCGACGACTTCGTCGAGGGACTGGCGGTGGGAGTAGCCGTTGAGCTTGAGACCGGCGGAGACGTTGTCGTAGATGGACATGGTGGGAAAAGGGTTGGGGCGCTGGAAGACCATGCCCACGCGGCGGCGGATTTCGACCGGCGTTGTGTCGTTATAGATATCGAGGTCGCCGATGCGAACAGTGCCGGTGACGCGGGCGATGGGATTGGTCTCGTGCATTCGGTTGAGGCAGCGCACAAAGGTGCTTTTGCCGCAGCCGGAGGGGCCGATCAGGGCCGTGGCGTGATTCGCGGGGATATTCAGATTGATGTCCTGCAGCGTGTGATTGGTGCCGTACCACGCATTCAGGTTCGTAACTTCGATTCCGACTCCCACGTGCGCATTTCTCCTTGCAGTTCGCAGTTCTTAGTTCGCAGTTCGCACTTCTTACTTCTCGATTCGTCGCTCTTCATTCTCGCCGCACTCTTTGCATTTCCCCGAGTTGAGAACTACGAACTGTCCTAGCTTGTGCCTTTCAAGACGCCGCGGCTGGTGACGAAGCGGACCAGCGAAACGGCGATCACAATGAGAGCAATCAAAACCAGCGCTCCCGCCCACGCCATCCTTTGCTGATCTTCGTAGGGAGAGTTCGCGTAGACATAGATCTGCAGCGGAAGCGCGGCGATGGGCTCGTTGAGGCTGGTGCTCCAGAACTGATTGCCCAGCGCAGTAAACAGAAGCGGGGCGGTCTCACCGGCAACGCGGGCGAAGGCCAGCATGCAGCCGGTGATGATACCGGGCGAAGCGGTGCGGACAGTGATGGAGAGGACCGAGCGCCAGTTGGGAACACCGAGTCCGAGAGCGGCTTCGCGCACGGCGTGGGGAACCATGAGGAGCATCTCTTCGGTGGTGCGGCAGACGGTGGGGATCATCATGATGCCCAGCGCGACGCCGCCGGAAAGCGCCGAGAAATGGCCGAGAAAGGGCAGGAAGCCCACATGCGGCACCACAATCAGCGCGTAAGCGGTCACGCCCATCACGATGGAAGGAACGCCGTTAAGGACGTCGGCAGTGAAGCGGACGGCGTTGGCGAGCTTGGTGCCGCGGCCAAACTCCGCAAGAAAGATGCCGCTGCCAATGCCGATCGGAATCCCAATGAGGCTGGCGAGCGCCAAAAGCACAGCAGAACCGACGATGGCGTTGGCCATGCCACCGCCCATCTCCCCTTCGGGAGCGGGTACCTTGGTAAAGAAATTCCAGTCGAGCGAGCTGGCGCCTTTGTAGATGAGCTCGGCGAAGATGACCGCCAGTGGAACGATCACCAGGATGGTGGCCGTGACCGCCAATACTGTAACGGTATGGTCGGTTGCCGCCCTGATCCTCGAGCGAAGCTCGAATTTGTTTGTGCTCACCTTGCTCTCCTCACCGCGCTTGCTGCGGCGCGCCGCGCGTGACCGCCCATACCAGCAACTGGGCAATGGCATTGACAATAATCGTAACCACAAACAGGGCCAGGGCAATCTCAACCAGTGCGCTGCGGTGCAGGTCGCTGGTGGCCTCGGCAAACTCGTTGGCGATCACCGAAGCCATTGATGCGCCGTTGGCCAGCAAAGAACGATGGATTTCAGGAGTATTGCCGATGACCATGGTGACGGCCATGGTTTCGCCCAGGGCGCGGCCGAGGCCAAGAATGATCGCGCCCACGATGCCGATGCGCGCATTGCGCAGTACGCCCATGCGGATCATCTCCCAGCGCGTGGCCCCCAGAGCCAGCACAGCTTCGCGCTGCGAGTGGGGCACGGCGGTCATCACTTCGCGGGTGAGAGAGGAGATGATGGGCAACACCATGACGGCAAGAATGATGCCGGAAGTAAAATAGCCATCGCCGGTGGGGTTGTCGCTTGAAAAGAGGCCGGTCCAGCCGAATACCTTTATCAATGCGGGGTTCGCGTAGTGGCGCATGAGTGGGACAAGGACGAAGACGGCCCAGAGGCCATAGATGATGCTGGGAATGGCGGCTAGTAACTCGGTGAGGAAGGCCAGTGGTCCGCGCAAGATGCCGGGACACATTTCGGTGAGGAAGATGGCGACGCCGACGGCCAGCGGGACCGCGAACAGCAGCGAGAGAAACGACGAAACCAGAGTGCCGTAAATGAAAGGAACGGCGCTGAAGTGTCCATTGACCGGATCCCAGTATTCGGGCTGATGAGTATCCGGGTCGACAAACGCCGTGTAGAAGAATTTGAGTCCGGAATCGGCCCAGGAGAGCTGCGCCTGGGAAACGAGCTCGAAGGCGATGAGGACCACGATCACGAAGATGCTGAGCGCGCACAGAACCATCAGCACCCGAAAGACGCGGTCGGCGATGGCGGAGTTGCCGCGCGCAAGCAGGAAGCGGCGAATGGCCGAGTGCTCCTGCGCAGGCGCCGGAGCGGATGCCTGTGGCGGCATGGAGGCAGCTTCCGGTTGAGTCTGGGGCTGGGAGATACGAATCTCAGGCACAGTGGCGTCCACAGAGGTCAGGCTACCGGGCAATTATGAACGCGAGGTTACAACGAAGCAAAATCAAGCGCATACGGGTGGAAAAGTGGGCGGGGCGAATCCGCACGGCGGCAGCCGCCGAACGGCCGGTGGGGCGCGAAGAGCCGAAAGCAAGTAAGAAGAAGGTTTTTCGCGCCGCTGGAGGCTTTAATGTGCGCGGAAAATCGATGGAATGGCCCAGCGCGAACCTACCGTTTTGACGGTCGAGCGTGGTACAACTCCAACATGGCAAAGGGAAAGGACGCTGCGCCGACTGGCCATGTGAACCTGCGCATCCTGGCCGATCATTTGGGGCTTTCCCAGACGACGGTTTCCCTTGTGCTGAACAACTCGCCCAGCGCCAAATCCATCCCCCAGGAGACGCGAAAACGGGTCGAAGAGGCCGCGGAACGGCTGGACTACCGGCCCAACTATTTTGCGCGGTCGCTGCGTCAAAGCCGTTCCATGAGCGTGGGGGTGCTGGCGCCGGACCTGAGTGAAGGCTACTTTACGCGGGTGATGAGCGGCGTGGTGCAGGAGCTGACCGCGGCCCATTATTTCTATTTCACGGCGTGCCACGATTGGAAGCCGGAGCTGATTGAAAAGTACCCCCGCATGCTGGTGGAGCGGGCGGTGGACGGGTTTCTGCTGCTGAATACGGCGATGGAAGAGCTGGCGGTACCGGTGCCAGTGGTCGCCATTTCTGCGCACTGCGCGGCAGACTACGTCACGAATATCGTGCTCGATCACCACATGGCGGTGCGGCAGGCGCTGGAGCATTTGCACAAACTGGGCCACCGGCGGATTGCCATCATGCGCGGCCCGCACGTGATTCCCGACTCGGAGTTCCGCTGGGAGAGCATTCAGCAGGTGGCCAGGGAGATGGATTTGAAGCTCGATCCGGATCTGGCGATCCGCATCGACGCAGCAGGATGGTCAACGAAGGACGGGCAGCATCCGATGGCGCCGCAGATCGGCTATGAACCGATGCAGGCGCTGCTCGAAAGAACGCGCGACTTCACCGCGGTGTTTTGCTTCAATGACATTGCGGCGATCGGCGCCATTCGCGCGCTGAAGGACGCGGGGTTGAGCGTGCCGGGAGACGTTTCGGTGGTGGGGTTCGACGATATTATGTCGGCGGCTTATTCGACGCCTTCTCTCACCACGGTGCGCCAGCCGCTGGCGGAGATGGGCCGGCGCGGCGCGAAGGTTCTGCTGGAGCGAATCGCAGACAGCAAGAAAGCGTTTCCGGCGGACATCATGATGGAATCGGAGTTGATGATCCGCGAATCGACCGGGCCGGCAAAAATACAGGGACCGGGGATTAGGGTTTAGGGGCCAGGGAAAGTCTGCGCTCCGCACCTCAGCTTTTCATTTTTTTCATAATCAAGGTCCAATATTCGCGGGACTCACGAGCAGGCGGCGGCAAGCCAGCGGCCGATGTAGACCTGCGCGTGAGCTTCGCCGCAATAGTGGCGCGCGCCTGGCGCGTCGGCGGCTTCTTTCGTCCATTTGAAAACCGTCAATTGGGCGTCGCTGCAGCGGATGACGATCCAATGCTGCGGATTTTCGCTCTCTTCGCCGCAGATTTCACATCGATAGTTGGTGCCGATCATGGCGCGACCTCCAGCGAGGATTTCCATGATTGTAGTGCACGATTTCGGTGAACTGTGGACGGAGATACGGCTCGGCCTCGCCGGAGATGGCGATGGGGGCGAGTTTACAATCGAATCACGCGATTTCCACCCGCACCCGCAAATGTGCAAAGCAGATGGGCCCCGACGAAAAGGCTCGTGGTCGGTGGAACCCGAGCGGTTTCTTGAATTCTAACCAGGAGATGGAACCATGCAGGTGGCCGATGCGGAAGGAATTACTGCCGGAAAAACCGACGAGGAACTGGTGGCTATGCTTCGCTGCCCCCAGGACTGGCAGCCTCTTGTGCTGGATGCGGCCCGGCTTGAACTTCAGAAGCGGAATCTCCCGGTTCCCGAATCGCCCCCAGCAATTTCAATTGAGACGACGAGCATCTGGTCATTTCAGGGCCGGATTCCACGCTCCGGGTTCTGGGTCATCTCGATTTCTCTTACGGTCTTCAACCTGGCAGTGGGGATTCTGGTCGGGATCCTCGGCAAGTACGGCATTGAGGCCGCCGGGCTCTTGATCGATGGCGCGTTCCTTGTAATCGCTATTTGGATTAGCCTGGCCACGCAGGTCAAGCGCTGGCATGACCTGAATCGGTCGGGATGGATGGTGCTGCTCAACCTGACAGTCATCGGACTACCGGTGATTGTCATTTATCTTGGTTGCGTTCGTGGAACCGCCGGCCCCAACCGCTTCGGGGCTGATCCGCTCCAGCGATCAGCAACCGCCGAGGTCACCGGTGGATAAGCGCCAACGACTTGGGCCAGAAGAGACGTGTGCCCGCGTTCCCAGGATTGGATGGGACCGATCCCTGATCTCTGATCTCTGATCTCTGATTTCTGTCTTTATTCGAGCATCTGCAGATCGAGGGGCTCGACGAGCATGCAATCCATGGATTGGATGTGAGTGAGCGCGCGCTTCAGCGCGGAGGATTTGCAGGGCTCGACGGTGACCACGAAGGGCAGAGCGTCGGCGGGATACCCGGCCTTCTGAACGATGGCGCGAATGTTGATCTGTTCCTGGGCGAGCGCGGTGGTGATGGCGGCCACGATGCCGGGGCGGTCACGGACGAGGAAGCGGATGTAATGAGGGACCTCGAACTCGTCGCCGAGACGCGCCGGGGCTGAGGGAATTTCAACGCGCCGCGAGTCGTGCGCAAGGGCGAGCAGATCGCTGACGACCGCGACGGCGGTGGGATGGCCGCCCGCGCCGTGGCCGGAAAAGACGACGTCGCCGCCGTAGTGGCCGCTGGCGATGACCATGTTCTCGGTTCCTTGCGACCAGGCAAGCGGCGAGCGCAGCGCAACGAGCATGGGACCGACAGTGGCCGCAATCAGCCCCTCGACCTGCTGCGCGCGCGACACCTGGCGGATGGTGCAGCCCAGATCGCGGGCATAGCTGAAGTCGACGGGCGTGATGGTGGCGATGGAGCGCGGCACGATTTCGTCGGGGTCGACCTGCACGCGGAGTGCGAGGCGCATGAGAATGGCGAGCTTGGCGCGCGCGTCGAATCCGCCCACGTCCTCGGTGGGATCGGCTTCGGCATAGCCCTTGGCCTGCGCTTCAGCAAGCACGGTGGCGTACTCCGCGCCTTCTTCCATTTTGCTCAGGATGAAGTTGCAGGTGCCATTCAAAATGCCTTCCAGGCGCTCGATGCGGTCGCCTGCCATGCCCTGTTCGAGGCCGGGAATGACGGGGATTCCGCCCGCCACGGCAGCGCCGTATTTGATGTGGCCGCCTTTGGCCGCGGCCAGCCGCTCCAGATCGATGCCGTGATAGGCGATGAGTTTTTTGTTGGCGGTGACGACGCTTTTGCCGGCTTCAAGCGCGCGGCGCACCCAGGTTCCAGCGGGATCGAGGCCGCCGGCCAGTTCGACAATCACGTCCACATCGGAGGCGAGCACGGCGTCGGCATCTTCACTCCAGACGATGCTCGAGGGCGCCCAGGCCACGCGTTTGCGCGCGACGTTGCGGTTGAAGATGTGAGTCAGCTCGAGGCCTTGTGGTTTGGATTCGACGAGGATGCGCGCCACCGAACTGCCCACTGTGCCGAAGCCAAAGATGGCAATGCGCAGATGGCGCGCGGAGCCGGACTTGCGCGTGTGCGCGGCAGATGCGTCGGACGGCGGAGCTGAGCTGTGCGCTTGAGGCACTGGAATCTTCCTTTGTTGTGTGCTGGCGGGCCAAACCAGGCGATATGTAGATGATAGAGGAACAGGGGCCAAGGGACCAGGGGAACATGGGGGCGACGGAACAAGGGAACGAGGGAGCGAGAAGACGGGGAAATGGACCTAGAGGCTAAGATCCTCTGGCCGAGATAAGAGAATCAGAGTCATTTTCTCGCCATTCGCTGCTTTTCTGGAGCTCGCTGTCTGCTAGCATGATGTTCAGATGCGGCGCGGCTTCTCCATTTTTCTCGTGCTGTTTTTCTTGCTCGGGCCGCTGTCGGCCTTTGTCGACGGCAGCGCGGACGCAGGACTGCCCGCGTGCTGCCGCCGGCACGGCGCGCATCATTGCGCGATGTACGCGCAGATCATGGCCATGAGAGCGGGCCGCGGCATCGATCCGACGCCGGGCTTTTCTGCTCCGCTCACTTGCCCGCTCTATCACGGACCTACTTTCTCGATGCTGATGCCGGCCCATGCGCTCGCGGCCGCACCGGCAGGCCTTCGCGCTGAGTTCACGCGCGCTCAGGCTCCCGCGTTCGAACGGATCGCGGCATTTTCCGGCCCCAGCCGCGTAAACGCCGGCCGCGGCCCTCCGGCGGCAGAGCTGAGCTAACCATCGCGCTGAAGACGAAGGTGCGAACGGGGTGGGACGCGCGGCAGTTTGCCTGTGCGGAGTTCGCTGCGGCTAAAGCCGAACTCAATTGGAGCACTTACGGCCTGACACTTCGTGCTCCTGCGAAGTGGTTTTTCCGCGGCCTGTAGAGCCCTGACTTGCCCGCCACGCTCTGATACAACACCCAGGAATGCGCGACTTGAGATCACTCACCTCGACTTCAATCGCGGCACCCTGAGCCAGAGTCTTCCTCAGCGCTTCCCCAAAATTGTTTTTCTCATCGCGCAGTTGCGTACGTAGTCCGCGACGACTGCTTGTGCTCAGGCGGAAATTGTCCGGAGGTCATTTTTTATGCGAAATCTTCTTCATACTCTTGCGGCAGCACTGTTGCTGACCGCTTCCCTTCCCGCATTTGCGACTGTGTTTGCCACTGTGCACGGGGTGGTTCACGACCCGCAGCACCGGCCGATTGCGGGCGCGACGGTGACGTTGCAGGCTGCGGATTCCGACTTTGCGCTGCACGCCACGACAGATGCCGATGGTGAATTCGAATTACCGCAGACGCCCATCGGGATATACCGGCTGACGGCGACGGCGAGCGGATTCGCCATCGCCACGCAGACATTGACGGTAGCGTCGGGCACGAATCCGATTCTGCACATCCCGCTGAAAGTGGCAGGTGCGACACAATCGGTGGTCGTAAATGGAACGGCAAGCTCGGCCGACACGGTGACGCCCACGACGCTGATCACGCAGCAAACGATCGAAGAGACGCCCGGCGCGGACCGTACCATCGGTACTGAGATGATTACCGACTACGTGCCCGGCGCATACATGACGCACGACATGCTGCACATGCGAGGCGGACATCAGACGAGTTGGCTGATCGACGGCGTGGCGATTCCGAATACAAAGATCGCGTCGAACGTCGGGCCGCAGATCGATCCCAAGGACATCGATTCCATGGAAGGCCTGCGCGGCAGCTATGACGCCGACCTTGGCGATCGCACCTACGGAATGTTCAACGTGCTGCCGAGGAATGGATTCGAGTTCAATCGCGACGGCGAATTATTTCTCTACGCCGGTGACCTCTATACGGGCGAAGCGCAGGCTTCTTTCGGCGATCACTCGGAGAAGACGGCGTGGTACGCGAGCGCGACGGGGTCACGGTCGAATTATGGGCTGGCCACACCGGTTGCGGCCATTTATCACGATGCGACAAATTCCGAGAGCGGGTTCGTGTCCGTGATCCGCAACCAGACGCCGAAAGACCAATTGCGCCTGGATGGGCAGTACCGGCAGGATCACTTCGATGTGCCCTACGATCCGGACGCGAACGACTATGAATGCAACTCGAATTACTACTGCAGCGCGGGGTTGAGGGACGCGCAGACGGAGCGCGATTCGTTTGTCATTGCCAACTGGGTGCACACGATCTCGCCCAGGACGCTGGTGTCGTTCGCGCCTTTTTACCACTTCAATCAGGCCGACTACGATTCGCTCGCAACGGACCAGCCGGTGGCGACGACATGGCACCAGGAGTCAAACTACGGCGGGGCGCAGGGGGACTGGCGCTCCGATGTCGGATGGAATACATTTTCCGGAGGAATCTACTCGTTCATCCAAGGGGAGAACGATCTCTTCGGCGTGCAGGTGAACGATGGCAGAGGTCCGTCGCAGCCGAATACAACCGCTCACGCCACCGCGGAGCTCCTGGAGTTTTATATCGACGATCACTTGCGGCTGGGTCAATACGTCACGTTACTTGGGGGCGAGAGATTCACGTATTACCGATCTGACCAGAACGAGGGCGCAGTCTATCCACGCATCGGGGCTACCGTTCGAATCCCGAAGCTGAATTGGGTGCTGCGCGGATTCTACGGCCACTTTTTCCAGCCCGCGCCGATTCTTACGGTTTCCAGCTCGGTGTTGAATTACGCGGGAAGTTTAGGAGGCGGCGAAGATACGTTTACGCCGATCCCTTCAGAACGCGACGAGGAGCATCAGTTCGGGATTGAGATTCCCTACCGGGGATGGATGCTGGACGTGGGCACCTTCAAGAATCGCGTGAACAACTTTCTGGATCACTCGAACCTGGGTGAATCGAATATGTACTTCCCCATCGCCGTGGACGGCGCGCTGATCCGCGCATGGGAGATGACGCTTCACTCGCCATCGCTATGGCGCTTCGGGCAGTTCTATGTAACGTACTCAAACCAGATCGCACAGCAGCGCGGAAATATCATCGGCGGATTCACATGCAGCATTCCAGCTGACCCGGCGTGCGATTTGGGGCCGCAGTATATTTCCCTCGATCACGACCAGCGCGACACGCTGAACACGGGGTTTACGGCAAACCTACCGGCGCATACGTGGTTTGCAACGAACGTGTACTACGGGTCGGGATTTACGAATGGACTGGCGGGCGCGAACGAGG
>JBEKWT010000079.1:0-10132 GCA_049512795.1 Occallatibacter sp. | reverse complement strand
AATGCGCTGGTGGGCGCGAAGGCTGCGAAGGTCTCCTCGACACCGGGACGGACGCGGGCGATCAACTTTTTTGAGGTTTCGGGCGAGCGGCGCGCGCCGAAGATGATTTTTGCGGACCTGCCGGGTTACGGCTACGCGAAGATTTCGAAGTCGATTTCGGCCCAGTGGCCGGGATTCATCGAGCCGTACCTCGCGACGCGCGACACGCTGGCGCTGTGCATTTCGATCGTGGATGCAAACGTGCCTGTGCGGCCGAACGACCGGCAGTTGCTCGACTGGCTGCGTTCCGTGAACCGCGAAGTGCTGGTGGTAGCGACGAAAGTAGACCGGCTGAGCGGCAACGAGCGCGCGCGCAACCTTGCGGCGCTGAAGCGGGAGCTCGAGTTCGACGAGATCGTTCCTGTTTCGGCCAAGACCGGATACGGCATTGAGGAGTTGTGGCGGAGGATTGGAGAAGCAGCGAACATGGGACCAAGGGAACGAATGAACGAGTGAACAAGTGAATAACTGAAGAAGCGAACTGAGGATTCCCTGGTCAGGGCTTGGCGGGAGCGAATCGGAATTCGTCGCGCCGGCCGCGAAAGTACGAGACGATTTCAACGGCAAACGCGATCTCGCCTTGCTCGACGGATTGGCGGACACGGTCGATGAAGCGGGCAGAGAACTCGCAGTCGGCGTCGAGCAGGCGCAGCCCTTGCGCGAGCCGGCCGAGATAGCGCGGGGAAAGGCGCAGCCAGCGGCGGGATTTCCATTCCTCAGGTTCGAGACATGAGAGTGCGATTTCGTCGAGCCTGGCGAGATCCTTGGGAAGCGCCGAGTCGACGCGCCAGGTGATGAGGGCAGACGTCTTGCCGGGATCTGGTTCCGTGGGATTGTCTTCCGGAACGGTCGGCGCTTCCTCGCTCTCCTCAGGCAAGAGTGCTTGATGGAGGAGCGGAATGCGCAGGTCGCGGCCCAGAAGATCGGGCGCAACGCCGCGTTCGTTCATTTCATTCTTCACTTCTGACGGTGCCAGGGCCACGCAAACTGCGACGGTCTCGCGCTTGCGGAGTTGGTTCTTGAGAATGCGCAGCGCTTCGTCGAGCGTGGTGACGGCGAAATCGGCGACGCCATCGCGGACGGCCTGTTTTTGCGCGTTGGGATCGGCAGTGGCAACGAGGGTCGCAGCGCCGGCTATGTTGGCCGCAACAACCAGCGCGCGGCCTGCCTCATCCAGGTCGCCCGTGTAGAACAGCTTCCCGCCGAGACCCGATTCGCGATTGGCGTGCGGCGCCACGACAAGCGCGGCATAGGCGCGCGCGACTCCCGCGACGAACTCAAAGGAAGAAGTCAATGGAGGGTCAAGCGTCAAGATTCCATCTTACGATTCAGCGGGACAGTACATTAAAAGTCGGCTACAGCGGAACCAGAGTAGGCGTATCCCGAAAGCACTGAATCCAAGTCGCCGCGACCATCAGGGAGCGGCGACCCTGCGAAAAACTAAACAGGGCACGGTTACTCTGGTTCCGCTTTAATCGTCGAGGGGATCGTGCCAGGCGCGCTTGCGGACAAAGAAGGTGAACTCGCCCGGCTTGGCCTTGAATGCGGTCCTGGCGCACTCGTCGGGCGCAACGATGCCGGCATTCAGAATCGTCGTGATCGAATACCAGATGTTCCTCTCCTTGTCGCTCTCTTTAGCGGCATCGCAGTTGACGTAGGTGTCCATGCCCATTCCGTAAGTGGCCTTGACGGAGATCTCTTTGGCGTCGGCGGGCAGGGTGACGACCACGGTGCCATCGTCATCGATCTTGACCCAGTCGGGATGCACAGTTTCGTTGTGATCGACGCGCACGAGGAAGTTGGAGGCCTTGACGGGCAGGCCGGTTCTGCCGTCGAGCAAGCGAATGGAGATGGTCGTTGGGGCTTGCGAGTGGAGGGAAACGGAGCAGGCGGTTACGAGCGCGAGTATGAAGAGAGCGCGAATTCTCAGCATGGAGCCATTCCTCACTCCTGAATCTACCAAGAGGAGTAAGGCTGGCCGTCAGAACCTTGCTCTTCGGAACCAGAGTGAACATCGCTGATGCCGGGCTCGGTCTCGTCGATGGAGTACATGGCATCGCTGGTTTCGGTGACCCAGGAATCTTTGGCGTGGGTCATGGGATCTTCAGGGATGGCCTTGAGGTAGCCTTCCTGAACCAGATCGTCAAGCGACTGGGGGGCCTTCTGCTTGTCCATGCTGTAGGAATCGATGGCCATGCGCATGGTCTGCAGGTCTTCACGCAGCACCGCTTCGCGCGCGTGCTGGACCGCGGCCGTGAAGCTGGGAATTGCCATGGTGAACAGGATGCCGACGATCGCCATGACTATCAGCAGCTCGACCAGCGTGAAGCCGGATTGTGTGTGCCGGTTGCGCATTTCTTTAGCTTTCAGCTATCAGCCCTCATCCTTCAGCCTATCCTCTCACCACGTTGAGTATTTCGTGCCGTCGAGCCCCGTGCCCTGAGATTTGGAGTAGACATCGAATACGCTCTGGCCGCCGTAGGAGTCGGAGTCGGGATCGTCCTGCATGGAGCGCATTCCCCAGTCGGTATTGTTGGTCATGGGATCAATCGGAATTTTGCGAAGAAATTTGAGTTTCTTGCCCTGGACGTCGACGCCGTTGACCAGCGTGTCAAGATCCGGGGGATAGTTTTGACTCTCTACCTTGGTTTGAAATGCGCCGCGGTCGGCCGCGTCCTTATATTTGTCGATGGCGTCACGCATCATCCAAAGATCGTAGCGCAGTTCGCGTTCCCTCTGGCGCTTGACCTGGAAACGCACCAGCGGAAACGCGGCCATGGCCAGAATGGTGAGGATGGAGCAGGTGACGATGAGCTCGACGAGAGTGAGGCCTCGCTCACTTTTCCGGCGGGCGCGTGCTCTCGGAGCCACCAGGCTCTCGACGCCGGCGAGCCGCCCAGAGGGCGCCCGCTGCTCATCCCCTCGCTGCGCGCCCTCGTGTCCGCGGGAACCCCGTTCGCTTTGCCGAACCGGAATGAAATGTTGAAGGCTCATCGAGGTGGCCGCCTACTTGACGACGATGCTGGTTTGCGCGCTCGCCGCGGACAACTGTTGTTGTGCGCTGTTGACCACCGAGGCGCGAGCGATGGACAGATCGCTGGAGCCCGAGGCTTTGGCCTGGAACGTGAGAACGCAGACCACCCCCGCGCCGGTAACGCCGTGCGTGCCGGGGGGGCGCGAGATGCCAACCACCAGGTTTCCCTGAGGTTGGTCAGTGTGAATGGGAGGCGCGGCCTGGCCGTCGCCGCTGAGGAAATTGCCGCCGGAGACATTCACGAGCTGGAGCTTTGCCGCATCGTAGTGGAGCTGAATGGCGATGGAAGCGACGTCAGTAGCGCCGTTCAAGACGACGGGGACCTGGAAGGTGGCGCCGGAAGCCGGCGGAGTGGTGGGTGCGTTGAGCGCGAAGGCAGCGCCGGCAGCTGCGGCCGGTGCGGCGGGCATTGCAGCGACTGGACCTGGCGGGGCAGCTGCTGGAGCCTGCACAAGCGGCGCCGTGGAGATGGTTGGCGAAACGGCGGGAGGCGCGGCAGCAACGGGCGGCGCGGCGGCCGGTAGATCGGCCGGTGGGGCGGGCGTCTGCGGAGCGGGCGCGGGAGCCGCAACGGGCGGTTGAGCAGCAGGCTGTTGAGCAGCGGGTTGTTGGGCAGGAGGCCGTAGTTGCGCAGGAGGTTGCTGGGCAGAAGGTTGCTGAACCGTGGCCTGCGCGACCGGCTGCGGACCTCCGCTGGAGGCCATGTCGGAGCGTAACTGTGCCAGCATTGCGGGGGCTGCCTCAACGGCGCTTTGCGCGGGAAGCGTCCCAATCGCAGGCTGGTTCATCGCGGCGGGTTGCAAAACGGGCGCGGGCGTGACCGGAGCGGGCGCGCCGCCCGAGTCGGCGTGCCGCAGATCAATGGACTGGCCCGAGCCGGTGTCGATGACCCGCAGATTGGCCTGATCGAGCTCCTGCGCGCGGACAATGTGCGGCACCACAACGAAGACGATATCGTCGTCCTGGATCTGGCGATCCCTGGAGCCGAAGATGTACTTGATGACGGGAATTGCACTCAGGCCGGGGATGCCGTTCCAGTTGTTCTGTTCCTGCTTATTCTGGATTCCGCCAAGGATGCTGGCCTCGCCCTCGCGCAGGCGGATGACCTGGTCGACGACGCGCTGGCTGATGATCGGCTCCGTAACGCCTTCGATGGTGTCCGTTCCGCTCTCCGCCGAAACCTCGATCTTGATCTTCAATGTCACGTCGTGGTCGAAATGAATACTGGGCGTCATCTCGATATTCACGCCCACATCCTGGTACTGGAACTGCGTCTGCGCGTATCCGATGGCCGAGGTCGAGGCGAGACCCGGCGTCGAGTAAGACCCGGTGGCGATGGGGATGCGCGAACCGATTTTCATGGTGGCTTTTTGATCGTCGGTGGCGCGGATGCGCGGGCTCTGCAGGACCTTGGTGTTGTTGTCGGTAAGTAGGAGATTGAGCGTGGCCGATCCGACGGTCATTGCAAAATCAGTGGAGTTGAGGTGGGCCAGCGTGTAGAGCGTTGGGTTTGTGGTGGAGGTGCTGCCCGTCGTACCGGTGGTGCCGGAGGTGGTAGAGCTGCAACTGTTGGTTGCCGAGCAGTTGGGCTGCAGGGCGACGCCGATGCTGCTGGGCCAGGAGATGCCGAGGGTCCGCTCCCAGTTTTTGCTCACCTCCAGGACGGCGATGTCGACGACAACTTCGCCGCGCGCCTTGTCGAGGTCGTCAATCAGCTGCTGCGCGAGCAGAAGCTCGTCGGGCGTGCCGCGCATGACGATGGCGTTCTGGCTCTGCACGCCGTAGACCTTGGCGTTGGGCATGACGTTGCGCAGGGCGGTCTGCACGTCGTTGAGGTCGTTCTGCTGCCAGGCATTGGTCAAATAGAAAGTCTGCACGGCCTCTTCGTCGAGCTCCTGGCGCTTGGTGCGCGAGTTCTGCGCGATAAAGATGGTGTTGCTGGTGACGGGGCGCCAGAAGGTATTGGACATGACGCCAACGATGCGCAGCGCGTCGAGGAGAGAAACATTGTTTAGGTCCACCTGGATGCGCTTCGAGTTGAAGTCGGGGTCGAACAGAACATTCACGCCGGCGGCCCTGGCAACGGCCTGATAGACGACCTTGGCGTCCTCGGCCATATGCAGGGAGAGCGGCTCACTGGAGATCGGGTGGAGTTCGGGAGGAGCTTCGACCTGGTCAAGTTCCTGCTCCTCGCCGGGCGGCTGGGGAAGCTCGGCCTCGGGAGCGGCAGCGGTGGCGCCTTGCCTTTGGCGCACGCGAGTGATCTCCTGCTGCGCAGCCTCGTTGCCGGGGTCGATTTCGGCGGCATGGAGGAACTCGGACAGCGCGCCCTGAAGGTCGCCGCTAGCAAACAGTTTGCGGCCTTTGGTGATGTGCAGCGACGACGCCGTCACGCGAATTCGAGTGAGGGCGATCCTGAAGCGCGTGTCCTTCGGATCGCGAGTGTAGGCCTTCTGGTAAAACTCGAAAGCGGCGTCGTAGTCCTCGCGGGTCTCGGCGGCCTGGCCTTGCTTGAAGTCGGAGTTGGCCGATTCCGCATGAAGCCGGGCCGCGGGGATGCCGAAGCCGGCCGCTGCGGCCAGAAGCGCGAGGGCCAGGAACGGCAAAACGGGGGACCATCGCGATCCCACGCTTCGAACTACGGCTTGTGAGGGCGTGCGATGGTTCATACGGCTCCAGAACACGGCAAAAGGGAACACGGAGAAAGGGGACACTGCAAAGGGGGCATGGTTGCGTGCCCGGATTCGAGTGGTTCGAATCCCTTGCGGACCGCGACGGGCGTCCCGAAGTGATTCATCGTGCCGAACTTCCCTCAAAAAACGCTCCCTCATTCTAACAAAGCCCCTCTGTCCTTCGTCGCATCCCGCTGGGATATAGCCCGATGCTAGGATGAGAATTCAAGGACGCCTGCCAATGGCTCGCCAAACCAGCCATGTAATTGCCCAAAAAGACTCGCCGGCCGCCAAAAAGCCCGTGAAGCCTCGCGATCCCGTGGCCAGCGGCCAGCGCGATGCGGCGCACAATCGCGCCGCCAGCCACAACTACTTTTTGCTGGAAAAGTTCGAGGCCGGCGTGGCGCTGCGCGGGACCGAAGTCAAGTCGATCCGCCAGGGCAATGCCAACCTGAAAGATTCCTACGGCCTGATCAAGGATGGCGAGGCGTTCTTGCTGAACATGCATATCGGGCCGTACTCCCACGGCAACATCGCCAACCACGACGAGACGCGCACACGGAAACTGCTGCTGCACCGCGAAGAAGTCCGCAAGCTACTATCGAAGACGCAGATCAAGGGACATACGCTCATTCCGACGCGGCTCTATTTCCGCAACGGGCGGGTAAAGTGCGAGCTGGCGGTGGCCAAGGGCAAGCAGGATTGGGACAAGCGGGAGACGGAGCGGCGGCGGGAGGCGGACCGGGAGGCGAGGTCGGCAATCAAGGCAAACAAGCATAGAGGCGGCCGGTAAGACGGCTTCTAGCCGCTAGCTTTGCATGCAGTGTGGACTGGCGCGCGCTCCTGAGGTTGAGCGTGGGCCGAAACGGGGATCGCAGCGGGATTCGAAAAGATTAGCGGATGACTTCGACTTCGATGCCGAGGTTGAGGTTTTTCCACGCGGCGTCGGTGGTGTAGACCGTTGCTTTGCGCTCAATGGCAAGGGCCAGGCAGGCGCGGTCGCCGAGGGAGAGGCCTAGCGGCTTCGTTGCCTGAATCAGCTCAGCTGCGATTCGTGCCTGCTCGTCCGTAAAGAAGCATACGTCGCATTGCAAGGAGACGATTCTCTTCCAGGACAAGGATGCGGGAAATCCCTTCTGGATCAGCTTTGAGTGAACTTCGGTCAGGTTCACCGTACTCAAGAGCGCCCCGTCGATCAGTTGGCTGACTGTCGCACTTCCAGCCTCATTTTGTAGCAAGGCGAGAACGGCGGAGGAATCGACAACGGCAGAATCAAGCAATCTTCTCCTCTTTTCGTTGCATACGGCCCTGCTCGAGTTCGCGGTCTATTTCTTCCTGCTCCCGGCGCGCCTCAGCACGCCGCTCCGCGACGAGTTCGTCCGCCAACGAGACTCCGGGAGCGATGTATTGAGCCAGCTCCCGCTGAATCCGGGCGATCCTGGATGGATAAGACTCGAGTCTGAGCACACAATCTTCAACGTCCATGAGGATCGAATCTCCTGGCTTCACACCCAACTGTTGCCGGATTGCGGCGGGAATCACTATGCGGCCATTTGAACTGATTCGCGCCTTTGCCTGTTTCACCTGACTGTACATATCCTTAATAATTGACACTTCTCATTGTTTTGTCAAGTTTAGCGCATCCTGACAATCGCAATGGAAAGCCGCCTGGAGGGACCGGCCAACCTATACCCTCCCCGAAGATGAAACAATCGCATCATGCGCGCTGAACTTTCTTTTGCTCCGATCGCAGAGATCCCAACCGAGCTGCTGGCCGTTCTGGCCGCCGACACTCAAACCGTCAAAGGCCCCGACGCTAAACCGCAGCCCACGCTGCTTATCTCCGACCCCGCTGTTCAGGCGGCTGCGGCCGGCGTGCTTGCAACCGGCGAATACAAGGCCGGCGCCAACGAAAGGTTGCTCCTGCACGCGCCTGCGGGATTGGCCGCCAAACGGCTGCTGATTGTCGGGCTGGGCAAGCTGGCGAAAGCTACGGTCCACTCGGCGCGCGATGCAGCGGGAACCGCGGTGCGGTTTGCGAAACCTCGCGGGATTCGGGAGGTGGTGCTGGCGCTGCCCTCTTCCGAAAGCCTGCGCGGCGCACCCGTGGCGAGGGCCGCGGTGGAGGGCGCGTTTTTGGGCGACTTCGACGCCGACACCTATCGCAGCGATCGCAGGGATCAGAGCATCCATACATTCTCGCTTGCGGTTGCGGGCACGCTTGCGGCTTTGGACGACGCCGAGCGAGCAGCAGTGGAGACAGCGTTTGCTGAGGGCGTAATCGTCGGCGAGAGCCAGAACTTTGCGCGGTCGCTGGTGAACGAGCCGGGCAACAAGCTGACGCCGACCATTCTGGGGCAGCGAGCTGCGCAGATGGCCCAGGAGGTGGGCCTGGGGTGGGAAGTGCACTCCACAGAAAAACTGCATGAGCTGAAGATGGGCGCGTTCTGGAGCGTATCGCAGGGTTCGCCGGAGCCGCCGGCGCTGATCGTTCTGCGCTATGAGCCGCCGGGGATTACGGATGGCCCCGTGCTCGGGCTCGTGGGCAAGGGCATAACGTTCGATACGGGCGGCATCTCGATCAAGCCCGCGGACAACATGGAGAAGATGAAATACGACATGGCCGGAGGGGCGGCGATGATCGGCGCGATGCGCGCCATTGCGCTCTTGAAGCCGAAGGTCCGGGTGATCGCAATTATTTGCGCGGCAGAGAACATGCCTTCGGGGACGGCGCAGAAACCGGGCGACGTGCAGACCGCAATGCCGATAGCCCCGGACAGGCCGGGCAAGACCATCGAGATTATCAATACCGACGCGGAAGGCAGGCTGGTGCTGGCCGACGGCCTGACCTACGCACGGCAACTCGGCGCAACGCACCTGATCGATGCGGCGACGCTGACCGGCGCGATCTCGGTTGCGCTGGGCAAGATCACTGCCGGCGCGTTCTCGAATGACGATGCGGCGTACAGCAAATTTGAGTCCGCCCTGGCAATTTCCGGAGAAAAGTTCTGGCGGCTGCCACTGGGCGACGCGTACGCGGACTTGATCAAATCCGACATCGGCGACATCAAGAACACCGGCGGACGCTGGGGCGGGGCCATCATCGCGGCGGAGTTCCTGCACGTTTTCGCCGAGGACACGCCGTGGATCCATCTTGATATCGCGGGCATGGCATGGGTGGAGGATTCGCGGCCGTTCATCGCCAAGGGACCCAGCGGGGTCGGCGTGCGGTCGATTCTGGAATGGGTGCGGAGCTACTGACCCAGCCACCCGCAAGAACCCTCGCTGAACGCGCACTAGGGCTGCGCTTGCCTGCCGTTGCCGTTGCGCCACAGAGCGCAATTCTTTTCCACATTTGAATTCCCTCATTACGAAATCGCTCCTTGAAGTTGCGCGGAATTGCGCCGATTTAAGAGGCAGAACCCGACCCGCGAACCGGTGTGCGCGAAAGATACGTGCGCTTCCCGGGCCGGGAGCCATGGGGCCTGGTCCAAAGCCGAAGAGAGAACCAAAGCCGAAGAGAGAGCCAGGGCTGAAGAAAGATTCGGGGGCGAAGAGAAGCGTCGATGACCGACCGCAACGAACTGCTCGAAGCCGCGTTTGACAGCCTCCCTGAAGGTGTTGCATTGGTGGGCGCCGAGGGCGAGGTGGTGCTGTGGAATCAGGCGGCGCAGGGCATCACCGGGTACGCGGCGATCGACGTGCTGGCACGGCCGCTACCTGAAGGCCTGGAAGCACTCCTGCACGAGGAGACCCGAGATGCTGATGACGGAGCGGCGCCGAAAGAGGGCCGGCGGGCGTTGGTGAATGCAAGGCACAAATTAGGGCACGGGATTCCGGTGATCGCGCGCGTTCTGGTTCTGCGCGACGGGCTGGCAGAGCGGATCGGCACGGCGGCCTTATTTCATCCCGCGGAGAGCCTTGACGCGCTGCCTCATGGAGAGAGCAGCGAGGACGAGGAGGTCGATCAGGGCCGTGCCGAATTCGAAGAACGGCTGCAAATGGAATTCGACGACTTCACGCGTGGCGGACCGCCCTTCAGTGTTTTGTGGATCGGAGTGGATCAGGCAGAGCCGTTGCGCAAGACGCACGGCGCGAGCGCCTGCCACCAGATGCTGGAAAAGGTTCGCCACGCGCTGGTGCATGGATTGCGCCCAGCTGAAGAGATGAGCCGCTGGGGCGACGATGAGTTCCTGATCGTGGCTCACGAGCGCAGCGCGGAGATGCTGGCGTCGCACGCGCAAGCGCTGGCCGGACTGGCGCGTACTGCGGATTTCCGCTGGTGGGGCGATCGCGTGTCGCTCACGGTAAGCATTGGCGCGGCACAGGCCGGCGGCGATCGCGCCGAAACGCTGGCGCAATTGCTGGAGCGCGCTCGCGAGGCCAT
>JBEKWT010000078.1:0-10582 GCA_049512795.1 Occallatibacter sp. | reverse complement strand
TCTCCCCTTTGAATGCCGGACGGTCGATGCTGCGGGGGCGATGCTGTTGGGGGCGAAGCCGCGGGAGACGTTTTTGGGGGTGGACTCCGTAATTTCGCAAGTAGGTGCCGTGGGCCCTCGTGCAAGCCCTCCGCCGTTCTCAACGGCGCCAGCCTTTGCTTGACGTTCCAGCTCCGGAAGCCCGCCGCGAGTCTTGAAAATTCCCGAGAAAAGTGAGCAAAATTGAACAGATTCGCCTGGGCCTGAGGGTGCAGCCTTGTGCTAGAGTTCCGCTGGGGCCGTACAGTGCGGGGATCGCTGCCGATGTTATTTTGAATGAGCAGCTTACTGATTCATGGTCCCTCGATTCCTGTTCCTTTTTCTGGCTGCTCGCGCGAAGGGATGCAGATTGAAGCGCGATGGAGCAGCATTTTCCCCACGAGATGCAGATTGAAGCGCGATGGAGCAGCATTTTCCCCACGAAATTTCGGGCTATTCGCTGCATCTGAAGGGAGGCTCCTTGGATGGTTGAATTCGAAAAATCGCTATTTGATACGGCGGCCTTTCTGATGAGCGCCGGGCTGGGGCGAAAAATCGTCCGAATGGAACCCAAGCAGACCTTCTTTTCGCAGGGAGACCCGGCCGATTCTGTCTTCTATCTTCAAACGGGCCGGGCAAAGATCACGGTCGTCTCGAAGGCGGGCAAAGAAGCAACCATTGCGATTCTCTCCGAAGGCGACTTCGTGGGTGAAGGCGCGCTATCGGCGACACCTGGGCTGCGCTTGTCCACGGCCACCGCGACTTCCGCCTGCACAGCGCTGAAGATAAGCCGGGAAGAGATGATCCGCGTGATGCACGAGGAGCGAGACTTCTCTGACTTGTTCTTGAAATTCCTGTTGACGCGCAGCATGCGCATCCAGGCCGATCTTGTCGATCAGCTTTTCAACTCCAGCGAAAAACGCCTGGCCAGGATTCTCCTTTTGATGGCGGAATTTGGCCAGCCGGGCGAACCGGGGTCATTGCTTCCCAGGATTTCGCAGGAGACCCTGGCGGAAATGGTCGGCACCACCCGCTCCCGGGTCAGTTTCTTCATGAATCGTTTTCGCAAGCTCGGTTTTATCGATTACGACGGGCGCATTCGTGTCCACAAGTCACTGCTGAACGTAGTTCTGCACGATCAACTGCCCGAGGGCGACGCCCAAGAAACGTCCATGTCCGGCGCCCCCCGAGGAGTAACACCAGCGAGCGCTTCCTCCGCAGACCCTGTGCAAAATTGACCAGTCTTGCGATTCCTTGCATGGGACACTCGCCTTGGTACCCATCTTCGCGGATTCCCGCAAACTCGGATCATTGCCATGAGCGGTTCGTTTTCCCGAGACAAAATCCATTCCGGCGTTGCTGCAGATGCCATCTTTCAAGAAGGCCGCGACACCCCTGGTTTGTTAGAGATGATGACATCCCTCCCCCAGCCGAAGCGAGGGGCGCAGCAGCCTGGTGATGCGCCCTCGCCAGTGTGGATCGCGAGATACCAGCGCAACGCCGCTGGGGAGGGTTACGCGACGATTGAATGCCCGGAGTGCCTGGGAACTTTTCCCCAGGCCCTGAACGGCACGGTCCATTCAGCAAGTAAAACAGATTGCCTCTATTGCGGAAGCCCGGTTCGATACGAAATCTTTCAGGCGGACGATCTGGTATTTTTGATGCCGTTTCAACACGAGCGCTTCTCTGCGACACCGCGCTTCGCCCGATCAGACAACTCGCGCTCCGAGGCTCACGGTTGGAAAGGGAGAGCAAAGAGGCAGGCTGATACTCAAATGAACCGAGTGGAGTGAACTCACTCGATCCTGAAGTAGATAGGAGAGGGCGCAATGACGATCCTGCAAATGTTGTTGATCCTGATTATTTTTCTGTGGGCCTTGCGCGTTCCCGAAGAGCCCGTTCGCGATCGCGAACGCATGCGCCGCTGGCGGCGATAGAGTTGGCTACCGGCCTCGCCGACCTTCTACGCCAACAGCCTCAATACATTCTCGGTACCAAATGGATCGGATCGCTCAGCCCGAAGTGGCGAAGCCGCGTTCCGGATCCTCTGCGGCGCAAGCGGTCGAAACTGCTCAGACGCCCATGATTTGAGCCGCTACGCTCAAAAAGGTTGGAGGTGGACCAATGAATAGCAATCGAGTGAACGGAACGACCGACGAAGTGATCGGAAGCATCAAACAAAAGGCGGGCAAGTTGACCGGCAATACACCGCTCCAGATCAAGGGCATTGCCCAGCAGGTGAAGGGAAAAGCTGAAAACACGCTCGGGAAAGCCCAGGACATCGTGCGTGGATCCAACCGGGAAACCAGGGCGCAACAAGACACGCGCCCGTAATTCGAGTTATTCTCAGGCGAAGGTGGAACCAGGCAAGAACGCCTGATTCCTGACGCCGGGCCTCGATGAAGCCCGCAAGAACTTGGGCAACGGCCGGCGCGCGATTCTGTCCTTCTGGCCGCCCTGTCGCCTGGGCGGTCACAAGGCTGAGTCGAGTCAGGATTGATCCGAAAAGAACACCCACCCCAATTGCTTTTTGCCGACATCAGCTCCATCCCGTTGGATTCGAGCGCTGCTGAAGTCGCTTGGGCCCGGGATCATCACCGGGGCTGCCGATGACGACCCCTCGGGCATCGCCACGTATTCCATTGCCGGCGCGCAGCTTGGAACCAAGTTGCTATGGACCGCACTGCTGACGTGGCCGCTGATGGCCGCGGTGCAAATGATGTGCGCCCGCATCGGCAAGGTGACGGGACAGGGATTGGCCGCAAATTTCAAGCAGCGATTTCCAAAATGGCTGTTGCTCGCGTTCGTCATAGCCCTGTTGATCGCCAACACAATTAACATCGCCGCTGACCTGGCGGGCATGGCAGATGCAGCCTCCATGCTGTCCGGCGTCAATTCCCACTGGTTTGTGGTGGCGTTCGCACTGCTCATCTCATGGGCAACGATTCGGCTCCAGTATGACCGGATCGCGAATGTGCTGAAGTTGCTGGTTCTTGTGCTCTTCGCTTATCCCATTACTGCGTTTGTGGTGGGAGCCGACTGGGGCCAGGTGCTTCGGGATACCCTGATTCCTTCCATGCCGCATAGCAGAAACGAGTGGGCAACGCTGGTGGCGATCCTCGGCACCACAATCAGCCCGTATCTTTTCTTCTGGCAGGCAAGCGAGGAAGTTGAAGAGGAGAAGGCGGCAGGCCAAAGTTCGCTCGCCGAGCGCCGAGGAGCTACGCAGGAAGAACTTGAATTAAGGAACTTCGACGTGGGCGTCGGCGCGTTTTTCTCGAACATGGTCATGTTCTTCATCATCCTGACCACAGCGATCACCCTAAACCGGCACGGCATAATGAATATCGAAACATCCCGGCAAGCGGCCGAGGCCCTGCGGCCGTTTGCCGGCAACTTCGCGACAGCCGTGTTTACACTTGGGATTGTCGGCGTCGGATTTCTTGCCATCCCCACTCTTGCCGGATCTGCCGCATACGCCTTCGCCGAGACGCTGGGATGGCGACAGGGCTTGAACAAGAAACTGAGACAGGCGCGCTGGTTTTACGCTTTGATTCTGGTATCGACGGGGGTGGGTGTCGCGCTGGACTTTATCGGCATCAATCCGGTCAAGGCGCTCTATTGGACCGCGGTCATCAATGGATTGCTGGCTCCCTTTCTTCTTGTTGCCATTCTCATTGTCGCCGCGAACAAGAAGCTGATGCAGGGCCAGCCGAGTTCCCGCCTGGGATGGATTGTTGTGGCGATCACCACGGTGGCCATGTTTATAGCGGGCATTGCGATGTTTGTCGTATGAGACGCAGGACTAAGCGCCCTCGCGAGTTTTGTAAGCCCGGGCTGCCGCGTGATGCATAGCAAGCTTCTCAGCGGCATCGGTCTTGCGAAGGCCACTCAACTTCAAAATCCCAAAGCAAGTGCCGGCGACGAGCAGGCCCACGAGGAGTTAACGACGGCTACGAAGAAAAGTCCCAGCGCTCCCAGGTGCGTGAGCCAATGCGGCATCAGCGAGCGATGCACAGGGAGCGCTAGAAACAGGCCTGCGTGTCGAACAGGAATACTCATATAGGTGCACGGCAAACAAGAGCTCGCCTTACCATCCATGCCGAGTGATTCAAGATCCTCTACGGCCTCTCGCGAGTCCGCAGAGGATCGAAGCTTATGTTACCGCAGGCTCCCAGTCGTAGCATTGACCGGGCTTCCAATGGCTTCACCCGATACGACCAGTTCCACTCGCCGGTTTTCTTGCCGCCCGGCGGAGTTATCGTTCGAAGCTACCGGCGAACTGTTTCCGAATCCTGTTGCGCTGACTGTGTTTGCAGTTACGCCTTCTTGCACGAGGTAATCGCGAACAGCTCCTGCACGGTTTTCCGATAGCTTCTGATTCATCTCGTCGCCGCCAACATTGTCGGTGTATCCGCCGACTGCAATGTTGAGCCCCGGGTATGCAATCAATATTCCGGCAACCTTTGCCAGCTTCTCGCGCGCGCCGGGCTTCAACGAATACTGTCCGGTGTCAAACAAAACGTCGGACATGCTGACAATGAGCCCGCGTGCGCTGTCGCGCGTCTCGAGGATCTCATTGAGTTGCACTGATAATTGAGCACGCATGGCCGCTTTGTCGGCATCGGCCTTTGACTCATTCTGCTGCGCTTGCTGCGCGATCGATCGGGAACGGTCGGCGTCGGCCTGAGCCGCGCTAATTGCCGCTGCAGACGCATTCTGATTGGCGACCGAGTCCGCCTGGGCTTTTGCCGCGGCGGCCTGGGCGTCTGCCGTGGCTGCCTGAGCAGTTACTGCGGCGGCCTGAGCGTTGGCTGCGTCGGCTTGAGCCTGTTCCTTTTGGCGCCTCGCGTTGTCAGCGTCGGCTTGTGCCTGTTCCTTTTGGCGCGTCGCGTTGTCAGCTTGCGCCTGCGCGTTTGCTTGCGCGTCCGCGGAAGCCTGGCGTTCGTTCTCCCTGCGAACCTCGTCGATCTTCTTGACGGCTATTTCCCGCGCGTCCTCGGCGGTTTGCACGGTCTCGCGGGACTTGGCGATCAGTTCTTTCTGATCCGAATGCTTATCGATCGCGTATCCGTCTGCGGTATCCATCAGCTGCACAGCATGCTGATAACTCTCACCGGCGTACTGCTCGGCGCCCTCAGATTTTGCGATCCGAACTGCATTGCGTGCTTCCATGAATTCCAGGGGCAATCTGGCATCCAGAACCACAGGGTCGAATTTGTATCCGGTCGGGATGTATCCACCGCGCTCCATGAGTTCATATTTCGCATGGACTGCTTCGGATGTTCCCTGGGTGCCGGCGCCAACAACATTCTCGAGCACGACAACATTGCTGGGCTGGCGGACGGCAAAATAGGGTTCCGCGGTGACGATCAGCGCGAATGCCTGAAGATCGGTGGTCGCGGTCAGCTTGCTGCGATCGTTGCCGCCAATCAACACTTCCCCAAGATTTACTGCGTGCCCATCAGGCGAGATCGCCCACAACACGTAGGTTAGATATTCTGCGCCGAAGGTCGTGGGGTTTTGCAGGTTCCCAAAGGTCGCTTCGACTTCCATGGTGCCGCGCTTGCTGCGCACTTTGGCTTTTCCGTCAGCTGAAGGCAGCAGAGCGGTTCCGGCCAGATCCACGTCAGTGGCTCCGCCGCGATGTTGATAATTAATCGCGTCGATGGTGCGACTGGTCTCGTTAACGGAATAGGCAGGCATTCCGCCGACAGGGACGAGGGCGATGGAGTCTTGCGCGCTGGCCTGAGCAAACGCGCTCAAGCTTAATACACTTCCAATCACGAACAATAGCGTGTGCTTCACGATATCTCCTGCAGTCAGAGGACTGCCGTATTGCGTTGATGATGTCCTGGGTTGGAGGGAAGCCGTGCCGGCTCCGTTGGTTCGAGCTGTCAACGCCCGACGCGGAATTGATGGAGGTGATCGAACACCCCGTAAAGATTTGCGATCCACAAGACCAGAACAACGACCACCAGGCCGTTGAGGATCGATTTGACTTGTCCCTGCATGGGGATGAACCTGTTCACAATCCACAACAGAATTCCTGCTGCGACAATTGTGATGAGTACAGTTGTAAGCGGCATATCGTGTTCTCCAATCACTCTTTAGGTTTGGTGGCCCGGCCTATCGCCGGGAAGGTGCGAACGATCGACTCACTTAGCGAGGGAGCCATCGGAATGAGGGAACGATTGCTCCGCTTTATTCGCATTCTTTCAAGTCAACTGAGAAATAGCTGAGCCATAATGCTCATCCGGCAAATATCTAACTTGACATGAGGGGTAAGTTCAGAGACAGATTGGGCGGCTTTTGCGGCGGCGCAGGCTGATGCGGTAGAGGTGAAAGATGATTGCGCCTAAAAATGGGCGATTATTCGGGCGCGCCATCGGGGCTTGGATTATGCCAGCCGCCATCGGCGGCGATAAGCGCGTCGGCCCCTTTCGGCCCCCAGGTGCCGCGTTTGTATCGGCGAACCGGATGGTGGTTCTTGAGGACTCGATCGACCACTTCCCATGCAGCTTCAACCGCGTCCTCGCGCGTGAAGAGCGCCCCGTCGCCCTTCATTGCGTCACCCAGAAGCCGTTCGTAAGGCGTTTCCTCTCCCGGCTGTTCGTCACAAAGGTAAAGCTCTCGCTCTTCTCCAATGAATTCCTCGCCCGCAAGCTTGACGCGGACAGCGAGCGCGATGGCTGAGTTGGGAGAGAGCCGGAAGCGCAGGTAATTCGATCCGCTCGCCGGCTTCACGGCGTCGGCAAAGAGCTTCTGCGGGGGCTGCTTCAGCTCCACCACAATCTCAGTAGCGGTAGTTGGCAGATATTTGCCGGAGCGCAAATACCAGGGCACGCCGTCCCAGCGCCATGAATCGATGAAGAGACGCAGTGCGCAAAAGGTTTCGACGTCGGAGCGCCTGGCCACGTCCGGCTCATCACGATAGCCGGCGTACTGGCCGCGGACCAAATCGTCGGGGTTGAGAGGGCACATGGCCTTCAAAACCTTGGCCTTCTCGTTGTGCACGTCTCCAAAGTCCCGCCCGGCGGGTGCTTCCATGGCCAGCAACGCGACAATTTGGAAGAGATGATTCTCGATCACGTCGCGCAGGCAGCCAGCCGTCTCGTAAAACGCGCCTCGGCTGCCCACGCCGAAATTTTCCGATAGCGTGATCTGAACGCTGGCCACGTAGTTGCGGTTCCAGATCGGTTCAAGAAACGAATTAGCGAATCGGAAATAAAGAATATTCATGATCGCTTCCTTTGCGAGGAAGTGATCGATGCGGAAAATGGAGTCTTCAGGGAAGACCGCATGGGCAACCCGGTTGAGCTCACGTGCAGAGGCCAAATCGCGCCCAAAGGGCTTTTCGACGATCACGCGCGCGTTGTCGGCCAGCTTCGCGGCTCCGAGTCCTTTAATAACCGTCTCGAAGAGCGCGGGCGGGATTGCCAGGTAGTATGCAGGACGCCGAGATTTCCCGAGGGCAACTTTAATCGCCTTGAATGTATTGCTATCGGTATAGTCTCCGCTCACGTATTTCAGCAGAGATAAAAGGCGTTGCAATGCTCGTTTGTCATCGATTCCGCCAGCGCGCTTGATGCTGTCTGTCGCACGCCGGTGCAGCCGGTCCAGACTCCAATTGGGGAAGGCAACGCCAATCACCGGAACCTTAAGTGCGCCGCTCTTCACCATCGCGTAGAGCGCCGGGAAGATCATTTTGTGGGCCAGATCGCCCGTCACGCCAAAGACTACCAGCGCATCTGACTGCGACTCAGCCATCAGGCGCCTTCCTTCGCGTCAGCAGTTTTCTCCTGGTGGCCGCCGAACTGGAATCGCAGAGCAGATAACAGCTTGTCGGCGAAGGTGTCTTCGCCGCGCGAACTGAAGCGCTCATACAGCGCAGCGCTCAATACGGGGGCTGGAACCGATTCGTCAATCGCAGCGGTAATCGTCCAGCGACCTTCACCCGAGTCCGACACGCGGCCGGCGAACTTCGCCAAATCCGGGCTGTCGAGCAGCGAGATGGCGGTCAGATCCAGGAGCCAGGAAGAGATCACGCTACCGCGGCGCCAGACCTCGGCGATGTCGGCAAGGTTCAGGTCGTATTGGTACACCTCGGGGTTGCGCAAAGGGGTAGTCTCGGCGTCCACAGTTTGCTGATGCTTGCCGACATTGGCATGTTGGAGAATGTTCAACCCCTCCGCGTACGCGGCCATGAGTCCGTACTCAATTCCGTTGTGCACCATCTTCACAAAGTGGCCGGCGCCATTGGGGCCGCAGCGCAAGTAGCCGTGCTCAGCGGTGCCGCCCATCTTTTCCCGGCCGGGCGTGCGCGGCGCCGAATCGATGGATGGCGCCAACGCGGAAAAGATGGGATCGAGGCGCTGAACCACATCCTTCTCGCCGCCGATCATCAGGCAATAGCCTCGATCGGCCCCCCACACCCCGCCGCTGGTTCCCGCGTCCACATAGTGGATGCCTTTTGGTTTCAGTTCGGCGGCGCGGCGAAGGTCGTCGCGATAATAGGAGTTCCCGCCATCAATGACTGCATCGTCGGCTTTGAGCAGGGGAGTCAGGTCTTTGAGCGTCGCATCAACCACGCCGGCCGGCACCATCATCCAGACGGCGCGAGGCGTTTTCAACTTCTTCACGAAGTCTTCCATCGAATTCGCGCCAACCGCGCCTTCCTTGGCAAGCGATTGCACGGCATCCGGATGAATATCGTAGACAACGCATTGGTGGCCGGCCCGCATAAGACGCCGGACCATGTTGTTTCCCATCCTGCCCAAGCCGATCATCCCTAGTTCCATGGATTCACCTTTTTTTCTGGAGTCTCGCAACGCCTTTGGCCGCGGACCGTTCGAAACACAAGCAGCGGCCACACTTTCGGTCACATCTTAACAGAGCGATTGTTACGGTTAGATGCTGAAATGGCAATAAGAGACAACTTTTGCCTGGACCGACATTTTGGCCCGCCTTGGTTAGCGGCGGGGAATGAAAGCGAGATTGTCGCTCATAACGAAGACGGCAAGTGCCACGGCCATGAGGAATGCACACACCCAGAAGCGCCAGTCACGGTGCATCCGCTGCCAGTAGGGACCTGGGTTCGTTTCACCATGGTCGCCGCTATGTCCTTCAGTGAAATGCCGGTTTCCAGTCATATCGCCTCCAGTTGTGTTGTCGCAACCCGCAAAGTTGCGGCATATGAGTCTTAGATGCAGCTCAGAGGCAGACCTCGAAGACTGCGGCTTTGGGGCTATGGCTTCGGGGGCGCAGCGGCAGAGACCTGGACTGGCCGGTCCACATCGGTGGTGGATGAGCTAACCGCGGGCGCCGGCGCTGCGGCCGGTATCTCAGTTCCCGCCGGATAAATGAGAATCTGGATCGAGCCCCAATCCGCGTCAAGGTTCGCGCCCGGCTGCTTGCCCTGTCCCAACGTCTTGAGCTGGCTGTCGTCAAATCCAAAGTTCTCAGCCAGATACTCGCGGATCACCATCGCCCTGGCCTCGCTGAGGACGAGATCCTTCTGGGTATCGCCGTCCATGCCTGTCGAGACCACGACGACCGCAACTCCGAATGGAGCCTGGGCCAGGAAATCGCCGGCGTCTTTAAGAGTCTTTTCGTCCTTCATCTTGGCAGAATCGCGGTCATCAAAGATCTGCTTGGCTGAATACGTGAAAGTCTTCTCGGGAGTCGATCGCGGAAGCTCCGCGATCTTATTCGCGGCTAAGCTGGCGGAGTCTTCGTACCCGCGCTTCTTGAAATACCCGCTCAGCAAGAAGTTGTGCTTCAAAGCCTCCATATTTTCCTGGAAGTCAGTTACGCCGGCTTGTGCCAGCACCATCGTGGCCTGGAGTGAGGCCGTAGTTTGTTCCAGGTTTTCATAGACTTGCTTGTCGTTCACCAGCGCTCCCACGGTTCCCTGTCCCGAATCGATCTTGGCGCTTACCGAGTTCAAATGAGCAGTGGCCAAAGTTGTGTTGAGGATGGCCTGCTGGCTGCTATCCAGAATCGCGCTCGTCTTTGCAAGCAGCTCTCCCAACTCCAGCGGCGGTACGCTCCCAATGGTCCCGCCATCTTTCACTTCGGCTTGTCCGGCAGATCCAAACGAAATCGCAACGTATTGATTGCCCAACATCCCCTCGGTTTCGATCGAAGCAACAGAGTCACCCTTGATGATCTCCTTTGTTGATCTATCGAGATCCATGACGACGATGATCTTATCGCCGGGTTTGTGAGGCAGCAGGATGCTATGCACATTTCCGCTATGAACGCCACCCACCTGCACGTCAGCACCGACAGCCAGGCCTGCAACATTGTCGAATTGGGTCTTCAGTTGGTAGGTCGAGCTAAACAGGTACTCCTTGCTCCCGATGATGAAGACACCGGCAGCCAAAACTGCCAGCGTTGCAACGATGAATGCTCCCAATCTTGCCACTCTTGTCATATGCCCTCCTACGATTGCTTTAGAAACTCCTTCACAAAACCGATGTCGCTTTGTTGAAGGTCCTCAAACGTGCCCTCGATCACTACGTCTCCCTCGTTCAGCAGGGCGAGACGGCCTGCAATCGTG
>JBEKWT010000077.1:0-10264 GCA_049512795.1 Occallatibacter sp. | reverse complement strand
TCAGCCGAGAGGCGCGGCGTGAGCGCCGAAGTGAGCGAAATGAGGCCGGCGTCGGCGTTGGCGGAGTCGACAAACTGCGCGGCCTGGGCGATGTTTTCGGCAATCACGAGGCGTGGCTTGAGGGCATCGTGAAGTTTTAGGCTTTGGAGCGCGGCGACGGCGGCGCGGCCGTAGGGTGCGCGGTCGGGATTGGCGATGGCGAGGCGCTTCAGGGCGGGCGAGCGGAGAAGATCGAGCGAGGGCGAAGGAAGTTGTGAATCTTTCCGCTCCCACAGGACGAGCGTTCCTTTGGCGTAGGTGATGGGAGTGGAGGAATCGGAGGAGCCGGCGGCGTCGGCGAGGCCGGCGTCGATGAGGCGCTTGGGAAAACTGAGGTCGGCGGAGAGAAAGACGTCAAAGGGAGCGCCGTTTTCGATCTGCATGGTGAGCGTGGCAGAGGCCTGGTAGGTGGCTTCCGCGTGAATGCCGGTATTTTTCTCGAATTGGACGAGGATCGGAGGAAGAACGGGTTCCAGATCTGCCGCCGCGGCCACGCGGAGAGGCGCCTGCGCGCCGAGCGGCGCGACGAACAGGAACGCGGAAAGAGCGGCGAGAAATTGCTTCGACATCGGCGCGATTGGCCTTCCATCCACAGCGGAAATCGCCGTACACCTGCTAGGCTAACACCTAGATATGAACGACAATCTGCATCAGTTACGCTGTTTTGGATGCGGAAGCCGGATCGCGGGCAAGGAGGCGCAGCCGGACTTCCGCTGTGCGAATTGCGGGGACCTGTTTGAGGTGGAGTATCCCGGCTGGAACCAGCGCGGGGGAAACGACCGGCCCAATCCGGGAGCGCTGAAGTGGTTGTGGCGGGAGCGGCGCTGCTCAGGCGAGGCGCTGGATCAGTCGGGCGTGTGGCGATTCCGCGAGCTGCTGCCGATTTTGGACAGCTTTGGAAATGCAGTGTCGCTTCGCGAAGGGAATGCGCCGCTGTATCATATGCCGCGCGCGGCCAAGGCTTTGGGAGTCGATCAACTCTTCGCCAAGCACCAGGGGATGAATCCGACAGGCTCGTTTAAAGACACAGGCATGACGGCGGCGCTGAGCGTGGCGCGCGAGCGGGAATTTACGTGGGTCGCATGCGCGTCAACGGGGAACACCTCGGCTTCGATGGCGGCCTATGCGGCCCGCGCAGGAATGCGCAGCCTGGTTTTGATTCCCGAGGGAAAAATCGCGTGGGGCAAGCTGTCGCAGGCGATGGATTACGGCGCGGTCACTTGCCAGGTGCGGGCCGATTTCGACGGCTGCCTGCGCCTGCTTACGCAGATTGTGATGAAGGCGCCGATCTATCTGCTGAATTCAGTGAACCCGTACCGGCTTGAGGGGCAGAAGACGCCGGCCATCGAGATTGCGGAAGCAATGGACTGGAATGTGCCCGACCACTTGATCGTTCCCGGAGGCAATTTGGGAAACAGCTCGGCGCTGGGGAAGGGATTCCGCGAGATGCGTGAGCTGGGATTAGTGGCGCGGATGCCGAAGATCAGCGTGATTCAGGCCGCGGGAGCGAATCCGCTGGTGCGAAGTTTGAACAAGAACCACGGAGCGGTGCTGGAGCCGATGCAAGCGCAAACGCGTGCGACGGCCATTCGCATTGGGAATCCGGCATCGTGGCGCAAGTCGGCGCGCGTGATTCAAGAGAGCGGCGGGTGGTGCCTCGACGTGAGCGAGGCGGAGATTGCGATTGCCAAAGCGGAAATCGGCGCCGAAGGGCTGGGCTGCGAGCCGGCTTCAGCGGTGACGCTGGCCGGGCTCAAGAAGCTGCGCGCGCAAGGCGTCGTCCGCTCGGGTGAGACTGTAGTGCTGGTGCTGACCGGCCATACGCTGAAGGACGCGGACTACACGATCGACTTTCATCGTGGAACACTTTTGACCGACGAGGAGAAGCTGGGATCCGAGGCGGCGATTGAGGCGCTGAGGCGCGATGCGATTACGGTGGATGCAACGCCGGAG
Source organism: Occallatibacter sp. (assembly GCA_049512795.1). GTDB lineage: Bacteria > Acidobacteriota > Terriglobia > Terriglobales > Acidobacteriaceae > Telmatobacter. The sequence goes on along the minus strand of JBEKWT010000077.1, from coordinate 8,272 downwards.
GCGGTGCTGGCGGCAATCGAGGGCGAAGTGGGATGAGCGGCCATATGATCGATCCAGAAGAGTCCGGTGCCGCACCTCATGGACGAACACCTTTCCATGGCCCCCTCGGCGCTTTTCGACTCCGCTTGCCTGCGACTTCGGCGAATCTTGGACCGGGGTTTGACGCAGTTGCCGTGGCCCTGGATTTTTTTCTCGAGATTGAGGCTGTGCCAGCGCAGGAGTTCCAAGTCACAGCCAGCGGGCGCAATGCTGACCGCTGCGGGCGACTTGAAGACAATTTGATTGTCGCAACCTACAAACAAATCCTGAACGACAACAGGCGGGCAATCGTTCCGCTGGCGATCCGAATGGTCAACGGGATTCCGCTGGGGATGGGATGCGGGTCGTCGGCGGCAGCGCGACTGGCGGCGATCGCGCTGGCGGTGCACTTTGGGAAACTCGGCTGGGATACTGAGCGAGTCCTCGAAGAGGCGTACAAGCTCGAAGGGCATCCAGACAATGTGGCGGCGTGCTGGCTGGGTGGATTTGTTACGGCAGTTTGCGAAGGACCGAAAGTGCGCGTGGCGCGAACCGATCCGCCAGAGGAGTGGCGGGCGATCGTCGCGCTGCCAGACGAGCCGCTTTCCACCAGTAAAGCGCGCGCAGTATTGCCGGCCAGTTATCCGCTTGAAGATGTGGTTGCGAATTTGCAATCGGTAGCTGTGCTCGCACTTGCGTTCGCGCAGGGCCGAACGGATCTCCTGCGGCTGGCGATGCGGGATCGGATTCATCAGCCTTATCGCGCGCCGATCACTCCGTTGCTGCCGATTCTGCTGCCGCAGGTGGGATCGCACGGAATTCTTGGCATCGCGCTGAGCGGAGCGGGGCCGGCAGTTCTGGTGATTGTCGACCGGGAAGAGAGCTTGGCGGGTGCTGCGAAGGCACTGCAAAAAGCAGCGGAAAGCCGGACCGGATTGGAGCTGCACATGTGCGGGTTTTCGCGTGTCGGAGCCTGCCAAGCTGTTGAAAAATAAGCGAGTCTGTGGAAATGTAGTCCACTTCAACACCCAACCGCATGAGTTATGAGTAAGTTACGGTCGTTGCCTAGGTGAATAGTCACCAAAAATTTGATTACTGCGACTATTACTCAAGTTTGCTTGCTATTTATCGATTAAACACCTTACATTCGCAGCGTGAGCAGTTCTGGGGGAGGGCTGCTCTAGCGCCTGTGATCCTTATCGGATCCGGGCGCTTTTCTTTGCGCGCTAAAACGTTTCCGCAGAGCAAAAGAGTGGTGGAAGCGGCCAAGAGTTCGCCCGAGCTTGCGGCCAAACTAGTCGATGAAAAATCGAGAGATTTGGTTGCGCACGACGTTCCGCAACAGCGCCGAGGTCTGCGACTTTGCGCGCGTTCCCGCATCAGATGGATATACGGTTTCCTGTACAATGAACGGGTGCGGGTCCGCAAGGAGGATCATGGCTGGATTGGGTGTTTTGGAAGTGAACGATGCAAACTTTGACCAGGAAGTGCTGAAAAGCGAGCAGCCGGTTCTGGTGGATTTTTGGGCCGTTTGGTGTGGGCCGTGCAAGGCAATTGCACCGATTGTGGACGGCGTGGCCGCGACGTACGCGGGCAAGTTGAAGGTGGCCAAGGTGAACGTGGATCAGAACGGCGCGACACCTTCGCGCTACGGGATTCGCGGGATTCCGGCGTTGCTGTTCTTCAAGGGCGGCAAAGTTGCGGATCAGATTGTAGGCTATGTTCCGCAGGATGTGATTGAAGAGAAGATCAAGAAGCTGATCGCGTAAGCGAATTGAGCGAGCGAGGAGAGAGCCCGGACCGGTGCCGGGCTTTCGTGCGTTTGGATGGTTTCAGGCCCCGCGGCCGCGGAACTGGATGATGCGCCGGCGGTCGCGTTTGGAGGGCCGCCGCTCGGGAACGCGGACGTACTGCTCAAGGGCCTTACGCTCCTCGGCGAGGTGGAGACGTGCTTCGCGACTGGCGTCGGATTCGCGATAAAGCGTTTGAGCGACGGCGGCGGGCCCGCGCATCGCGCTGACGAGCAGGACTTCGACCTCAAAGATGCCACGCTCGTTCTCGATGCGCAGCTTGTCTCTGGCGCGAACCTCGCGGGCGGGCTTCGAGCGAATGCCGTTCGATTGAATGCGGCCGATATCGCAGGCGCGCGAGGCCATGGCGCGCGTTTTGAAGAAGCGCGCAGCCCAAAGCCATTTGTCGATGCGCACGGAGTTCATCGTGAATTGCGGAATCGCGTAGAACAAAATGTATCAGGATCTTTGTGCGATCTTCCAGAGATAAAGATGGCTGGAGTCACTCGATGTGGCCACAGCCAGTCCCTTTTGGTGGGTGGCGCGATTAAGCGCGGCGCGGATGTTTGCCTTGCTGTCAGGCAACGCGGCGAGTGGAACTTTGAGGGCAGTACCGGGCGGCAAAGGGTCGAGGTGTTTCAGGAGGAGGGCAACGACGCGCTTGTGCTTGCCCGCACGACCTTTGGGGACCGCATCCTGCTGAACCGTTTGGAACTTCAGCGAAACGGGTTCCGTTCTGTGGCGTTGCGCCAGCTGAACGCTCCTCATTATTCGTGAGATGCAGGAGCGCTTGCGTCGTATGCCTGGCGGGCGCGAATGGCTATTCCGGCCCACAAGAGTGGCTTATCGCTAACGTAAGCGTTGGTGAACGATGCCGTATAACGATCGTATGGAATCGCTATTGCCCGAGTAAAAATATCCTAAGCGTGTAAAAAGTCCCGAGTTTGCCGACTGAGGAGAATCCCATCAGCCGCCGGCTTTCCTCAGGGTAAGCCCAAGCAGCGATAAGGGGTTCCAATCATTCCGATTGGTTTGGCACGAGGGTTGCTGATTTATCAGCGAGGCTTCGACATGAATATGAGCGGAACACGAAACACCCCTATCGTGCCGGTTGGCGAAGCTCCTTCGTTTCACGAGTTCGATAATCGCCAGCGGGTTTTAGTGGTCGATGACGAAACATCGATCGCAGACACCGTTACAACAATCCTCTCGATGAGCGGCTATGCTGCCATGGCCGCATACGACGGAGACGACGCTCTTGAAACTGCGCTGGTTTCGCCACCCCACCTGCTGATCACCGATGTGGTGTTGCCGGGGATGAACGGGATTGAACTCGCGATTACGATCCAACGCGTGTTTCCCGACTGCCAGATCCTGCTTTTCTCCGGGCAAGCGTCGACGGTCGATTTGCTGTCCGCGGCCGGCGGCGCGGGGCATCACTTCACTCTGCTCAGCAAACCTGTACCACCGGAGCGGCTTCTGGCGATGGTGAAAGATAAGCTGCGGCCGGTGACGTCCCAGGCAGTCTCAAGCGCAAACTAGGGCAAATCCAGATTCGGCGCAGCGTATTCGCCGCGCTTGGCAGCTGCATCAGTGTTGCGCAGGCGACCTTTCGAACGGCGGCAGCTCAGTACCAGAACTTGAATTCTGGCCAGTCAGCAGAGTATGGCCGCTTGCGGTGGCGCAGCCAGAAATAGTGCAGGTGTTCGAAGTCCATGATCCACGGCGCATCAAATGGACCGAGATCGACAACTTCGGCGTAAGTATCCGTGTAGTCGTCGCGACTGTCGCCTAGCGTGAGCATTGATTCGCCCGTGTAGCCGTTCCAGCCCCAGTAGTAGTAATTCTGATGCCCGCTGATGGCAGTGGGCAGGCCGTATGCAGGCCCAAGCACGTTCACCGCGCTGGCTTCGCCGTAGTTGCGGCAAAAGATGCCGGTCTGGGCGCGCTCACTGGGCGGTAAAGCGTCGTATCGCGAAGCGAATCCCTGGACCATCTGCGGCCAGCCGAAGCGGTCGGAGAGGAATTGGGGAAGCGGGCTGGAGAATTTTTCGGTCTTCGCGACGGTGCCGGGGAAGTGGGAGACATAGGCGCGATAATTCGCCGGCGGAAGCAGTGTGAGTACGATCGGACCGGTGATGAAGCAAAGCGCAAGCGCGAGCACGGCGGTGTAACCAACGATCACCCAGCGGAGGCCCGGGCGATGGCTGCGGGCGGCAGCTCCGGCGGCAAAGAGCACTGGATAGACAGGCGCCAGATAGTAATCCTTGGCGTGCATCGCCATCAGCAGAACCAGAAAGACAAGGTAAGTGATCGCGGCGAAGCGCCAGGGCCGGGCTTTGCGCGCGAAGGCGAGCCACGCGAGGCCGCTGATCCAGAGCGGAGCAGTCCCCGGAAAGAGCATGTTGCCCTGTTCCAGCAGAAACGCGAGCGGCGACAACTTGATGTTCTTGTCGGAGTGGGCGATGTTTTCGAGAAGCTCATAGGTAGGGAAGTGATGGATCCATTGCCAGATGAGGTTTGGAAGAGCGAGCAGAATCAGGAGCGCGACGCCGGCTGCACACCAGCGCGACCGCAAAATGCGCCGCTGCGGCGTAAGGAGCACGCCCACAAGGAGCGCCAGGAGGAAGAAGACGGTGGAATGTTTGTTCTCAATGCCGAGACCGGCCAGCAATCCAAAAATCAGCCACGCTCGGGGGCTGGCGCTGCCGTCGGCGACGCGCAGCAGGACAAGCATCAATCCCATCCAGAAACACGGCTCAAAGGAGTTCATGGAAAGGAAATTTGAGGTGCCGAGAAGCACCGGCGCCGCCAGGGCTGCGGTCATCGCCAGTATTTGCGCGCTGCGGAGCCCGCCCAGTTGCCAGGTGAGCAAGCCAGTGAGCGAAACCAGCACGCCACCGGCGGCGAAGCTCAGGATACGAATTCCGGTTGGCGAGAGGCCGAAAAGCGTCTCGGCGATGCGGGCCTGCACGGCAACGAGCGGAGGCTGATCCACATAGCCCCAGGCCAGGTGATGGCCGCAAACAAGGTAGTAGAGCTCGTCGCGAAAGAAGCCGTAGCCGAGATGACTGCCCCAGAGCGAGCTGACGAAATGGATGAAAAACGTAAGCGTGCCGAAGAGCGCGGCGAGGATGAGTGCGGCGCGCAGGGGAGTACGCGCGGGGACAGCAGGAATGGCATCTTGCAAGGCGTTGAAATCCTCTGTTATGGCTTACGCAATTCTACCTCGCCCTGTTGAACGCATCATTGCGCTGGAAGCTCGGCGTGAAAGTGTTGCCAGATGGTTTCGGCGGTTTTGCGGGAGACGACGGCGGCGAGGGAATCTGGCGTGGCTTGTTGCACGTCGCGCAGGCTGCCGAAGTGGGTGAGCAGGCGCCGGCGGGTTTGCGGGCCGACGCCGGGAATGTTCAGAAGTTCGGAATCTCTATCTCTCATCGCGCGGCGCTGGCGGTGGTAGCCGACGGCGAAGCGATGGCTCTCGTCGCGGATGAGCTGGACGAGATGAAGCACGGGCGAGCGGCGGTCGAGGACGATGGGCTCGTCTTCGCTTCCGTAGAGGTAAATGACTTCTTCCCTTTTCGCGATCGCCGCGAGCGGCTGCGAGGTGAAGCCGAGGGATTCGAGGGCTCCGGCTGCGGCGTGAAGCTGGCCGAGGCCGCCGTCGACGAGGATCAGGGAGGGCATTGGCTGGTCTTCATCCTTCAGACGGCGGTAGCGGCGCTCGACCACTTCGCGCATGGAGGCGAAATCGTCAACGCCGGCGACAGTTTTCACCTTGAACTTTCGATACGCTGACTTGTTCATCTTGCCGTCTTCCCAGACGACAAGCGATGCGACGGTTTCCGCGCCCTGGATGTGCGAGATGTCGAAGCACTCGATGCGGCGGGGAAGCTCGGGGAGCATGAGCGCGTCTGCAAGCGCCTCTTGAATGGCCTTGCGCGAGGGCTCCAGCACGCGAAAGCGCTGCGTGTAGGACTGGTGGGCGTTCTGGCCGGAGAGATCGACGAGGGACTTTTTGTCGCCACGCTGGGGAACGGCGATCTCGATCTTGTGGCCGGTGCGTTCGGTGAGCAGCGCGGCGAGGGTTTCGCGGTCATCGAAGTCAACGGGAACGAGGATCGTGCGCGGGACGTATTGCTGGTCGATGTAGAGCTGCTTGAGGAGGGCAGAAAAAACGTGGCCGGCGTTGAAGGCCGGTGCTTCAGTTTTCTTGCTATCCCCGGTCCCCAAATGCGAGGGACCGGGGGCACCCGGCGTTTGTTCCTGATCCCCGTTCCCTGATCCCTGTTTCCTGTCTTCAACCACTTCCATCAGGCTTGGCAGGTCTTCCCAGAAAAACTCGCGGCGGTCGACGATTTTGCCGTTGCGCATGTGGAAAAGATTCACGGCCAGACTGCCGTCCTCGAAGTGATAGCCGAAGACGTCGGCGTCGTCGTCGAGCTCAGCCGTGGCGATTCGCTGCTTTTCCTGGAGCTGGTGGACAGTGGAGAGCTGATCGCGCAGGCGCGCGGCGGCCTCGAACTGCTCGGCTTCGGCGGCGGCCATCATGCGCGCAGTGAGGGTGCGCTCGAGCTCGGCGTGGCGGCCCTCGAGAAAAAGCCGCGCGTCGCGGACGGCCTGCTCGTAGGCCTCCGGAGTGGTCAGGCCCTCGACGCAAGGGCCAAGGCAGCGATGAATGTAGTACTGCAAACAGGCGCGCGGGTGATAGCGCGAGAGATCAACCTTGCAGCTGGGCAGCAGGAAGCTGCGATGAATGAGCTCGACCACGCGATAGGCGAGGTTGCCGGGGAAGTATGGGCCGTAGTAGGCGGAGCCATCCTTGCGCAAGCGGCGCGTGACGAAGACCTTGGGGAAGCGGTCGGCGAGCGTGAGCTTGACGTAGGGGTAGGTCTTGTCATCGCGCAGAAGGATGTTGAAGCGCGGCTTGCGCTGCTTGATGAGATTGTTCTCGAGGGCCAGGGCTTCGTGCTCGTTGGCGACGAGAATGTATTCGATGTCGACGGCTTCCCGCATGAGCGAGCCGGTTTTGGCGTTGGCCTGCGAGGCCTCAAGCAGATACGACCGCACCCGCGAGCGCAGGTTGTTGGCTTTCCCGACGTAGATGACCTCGCCCTCGGCGTTCTTGTAGAGATACACGCCGGGCTGGGTGGGCAGGGTGCGAATTTTCTCGGAGAGATCCATTGAGGGTTCGTAGCGCGGGATCCGATCCGCAGTCGGGCGGTTCTCGGAATTCAGTGGCCCGATTCTTAGAATATCGAGAATCGACAGGATGCGCTGGCCGGGAACCGGCGCGGTCGCAGATTCGTTAGGGACGCGTTAAAGTCGCGCAAACCTTACCGGGACGCGTAAAAATTACATGGTCTCGGGATGTGCAGAATTACACAAGCAGGCCAACATGTCATTATTTATCAACGTGTTGCATGGTACCGTACGATTGGATTGCGGCGTGCAATTATACGAGTGAAAACAAGAAACCCCTTCCCGGCGGAAGAGCGCGAAACGCACCGGCAGGAAACGGAGAGGTGAGGAGTCATGAAGATGCAGCGATTTGGATTTGCGTTGACGGCAGCGGCGTTGATGGCGTTTGGCGTAGCGGGATGCGCTACCAAGAATTATGTGCGGACTCAGACCCAGCCGCTGATTAATCACACCGATCAACTCGAGCAGAAGACCGCGGACAATAACCGTCAGATTCATGACGTGAACGACCGTGCAATGGCGGGCATCGCGCATGCGCAAGGCTCGGCAGATACCGCGCAGACAAACGCGCAGTCCGCCAGCGACGCTGCGAACACCGCCGACACGGCGGCCAACGACGTGGCGCACCGCGCCGACTCGCTGGACAGCGTTGTGAAGGGGCTGGACAACTACAAGCAAGTGGCCGCGGTTTCAGTGACCTTCGGCTTTGACAAGGCTTTGCTGACCACCGATGACAAATCGCAATTGGACAGCTTTGCCGGCCAACTCGGTACGGCGAAGAGCTACATTCTGGAAGTGACCGGCGGGACAGATTCGGTTGGTTCCGCGCAATACAACTACGACCTGAGCCAGCGCCGCGCGGATGCAGTGGTGCAATACCTGGCGGCGAAGTATGGAGTTGCCCCGCATCGCTTCTATCTGATTGGCATCGGCAAGGATCAGTACGTGGCGTCGAATGACACGGCCGCAGGGCGCAAGGAAAACCGGCGCGTGCAGGTGCAACTGCTCTCGAACATGAGCGGCGAATCGCAGAACCAATCCACTTCCTCGACTGGGCAGTCCAGTGCGCCGGCTGGTCAGGTTACATCGTCACCGGTTCCTGAATAAGACAGGAAGATTTTCCAGACCACTAATTCTTCTCCAGAGCACAAAGGGCAGGCCCATGCGGGTTTGCCCTTTCGTGTTTGTTGGGGCCGCGCCCTTATTGGGACCGCGCTAGGATCTGGCGGCGGCCAGCTGCTTCACGTGTTCGGCGCGGACTT
>JBEKWT010000076.1:0-17222 GCA_049512795.1 Occallatibacter sp. | reverse complement strand
CGCCCCTCCCCCACCCAGGCACCGACTGGAAAGACTTCTTCCGCGGCGTAATCTTCGGTATCGCCATCGCTCTTGAAACCTTCGGCGTAGTGATCGCCGCCAAAGCCGCTGCCGCAAAGAAGCAAAATGCACTATAAGACCACGCCGCCGATTCATGCCCCGTCAAGACTAAAAGCCCCTGACTCACCTTTCGAGCCTGGAAGCCGGTGGTTGGCGCGTCACGCTTGCAATTCGAGTCATACTTTGTCATACTAAGTCATCATGCGAACCACCAAAGTCGTCTCCATCACCCTCCCGCCTCCGCTCTTCGAGCAGGCCCAGGCCCTCGCCAAAGAAGAAAACCGCACCATGAGCGAGCTGATGCGCGAAGCCCTGCGCCGTTATCAGCGCGAGCGGTTCTTTGAAAGGATGCGAGCTCAGATGGCTCCGGCAGCCGACAGACTCGGAATAAAGAATGAGGAGGACATTGTCCAACTCGTGCGCGAGGTCCGCCGTGAAATGGCCGAGGAAGAACGCAACGCGAATCGTGCGACAGGCACGGAGTGATACCGCGGGCCGTGTTCGACACCAACGTCTATATCTCCGCATTTCTTTACGGTGGCAAGCCGAAACAGGTGCTTGAATTTGCAATGGCGGGGCGGGTCCAATTACTGATCTCGATTCCGTTGAAGTTAGAACTTCAACGGGTGCTTCGCGATAAATTCGATCTTGCGCTGGGCGAAATCGCATCGGACACCGAGGCTATCTGGAAGCGCGCTGAATGGATTTCGCCACGCCGCCGCCTCAGTCTATGCCGCGATGAATCCGACAATCGACTTTTGGAATGTGCGGTGGAAGGCAGGGCGGATGTTGTCGTGACGGGCGACCGGGATCTGCTGGACCTTCCGGCCATTGAAGGGCTCGCCATTCTTACGCCCGCTGCTTTCCTGAGCCGAGCGAACGCGGAGGAGCCGCTCGCGTGATCCGGCTGCTCTTTCCCGTGTGCCTTCTATACTGAAGCCACCATGTGCGCCAGGATTCGGAGCGCCGAAATTCGCGCCCCGCAACACGCCCGTTCAAAGGCGCTCCAAGAGCGCGCCGAGCGATTTTTCCCCGGCGGCGTCAACTCGCCTGTGCGGGCCTTTCGCGCGGTAGGCGGCTCGCCGCCATTCATCGATCGCGCCAACGGCGCTTATCTCTACGACGCCGACGGCAATCGCTATATCGACTACTTCGGTTCATGGGGTCCGATGATCCTCGGCCACGCCTTTCCGCCGGTCGTCGAGGCCATCGAGCGTGCCGCGCGCAACTCCGCCAGCTTCGGCGCATCGACAGCAGCCGAGGCCGATCTCGCCGAGCGCATCAACGCCTGCTATCCCGCCATCGAAAAAATGCGCTTCGTCAGCTCGGGCACCGAGGCCACCATGTCGGCCATCCGCCTGGCCCGCGCCGTTACCGGCCGCAAGCTCATCGTCAAATTCGAGGGCTGCTATCACGGCCACGCCGACGGCCTTCTCGTCAAAGCCGGCTCCGGCGTGGCCACATTCGGCATCCCCGGCTCAGCAGGTGTGCCGAAGGAGATTGCCCGCCTCACCCTCGCCTTGCCCTACAACGACCTCAAAGCTCTAAAAGCCGCCTTCGCCGCTCACCCCAAAACCATCGCTGCCGTCATTGTCGAACCGATCGTCGGCAACGCCGGCTGCATCCCGCCCGCGCCCGGCTTCTTGTCCGCTCTGCGCAAGCTCACCGCAAGCCATGGCGCGCTGTTCGTCGTGGACGAGGTCATGACCGGCTTTCGTGTCGCTCTCGGCGGCGCCTGCCAGCTCTACCGGCTCGATCCCGATCTCGTGACACTGGGGAAAATTGTTGGCGGAGGCCTTCCCGTCGGAGTCTTCGGCGGCAAGCGTGCTTTTATGGATTTGGTTTCGCCACTGGGGCCTGTCTACCAAGCCGGAACGCTCAGCGGCAATCCGCTCGCCATGGCCGCGGGCATCGCCACCATCAGCTATCTACAGAAACACGAACGTGAAGTTTATCCGCGGCTTGAAGCGACATCCAAAGCTGTCGCCGAAGGCGTCGCCGCCGAAGCCGACCGCGCCGGTATTCCGCTCACCACCAACCGCGCTGGCTCCATGTGGACATGGTTCTTCTTAAAAGGCCCCGTCACCAACTACGCCCGCGCCGCGCGCAGCGATACCGATGCTTTCGGCCGCTTCCATCGCGCAATGCTCGGTCGCGGCGTCTGGCTCCCGCCTTCGCAGTTCGAAGCCGCATTCATGTCCTACGCCCACACTGACGCCGACATCGACGCAACTGTCGCCGCCGCCCGCACGGCATTCGCGTCGCTGCACAAGAGCTGATTCGCGCCCTCAGACCCACGCGTTGCTACACGGAAAATCAATTCCCGCCCTCAGACCCACGCATCCAGCGTCACAAAATGGTGCGTCGCTTTGTACCGTTCAATGAGCCTCTCCGCCGCGCCTACTGACGCCGCCCGGTTTGCTGCCGGGTCGCCGTGACCTCCGTCGTGCAGCACGATGTTCGTCGCGCGGCCCCTCTGCCGCAGTCGGTCGATCCTCTCCGCCAACTCGTACGCGATCCGGTCCGCTGAAGGATCGCTCCAATCCGAAGTCATTGCGTTCCACAGCACTAGCTTCAGGCCCATCTCGCGCGCAATACGAAACACTGCCGGCCGCCGCGCTCCGTAAGGCGGCCTGAAAAACTTCACCGCCTTACCGGTAATCTGCTCCAGCACGTCCTGCGTGCGCCTTAATTCTTCCCGAATAACGTCCGAAGAGCTCCGCGCCAGGTTTCGATGGTCCCAGGAGTGATTTCCGATCAAATGTCCGGCCCCCACTGTCCGCCGTACCAGTTCCGGCTCGGCTTTCGCGCGCGCGCCCACGAGAAAGAACGTCGCGTGCAATTGATGGCTCGCCAGAAGGTCCAGCAGCCTTGGCGTCCACGTCGCATTCGGCCCGTCGTCGAAAGTCAGCGCCAGTTCGCCCGGCCGCTTCGGCGCAGTGAGCCCCTCGCCGAATAACCGCGAACCCGGCCACAGCGAGGCATAAGCGTACGCTCCCCACGCCGCGCCGGCGCACCCGACCGCGCCCAGCCCCGCATAAATCCCGGTTGTAATCGGAGAAATCATTCTGTCCGCCACTATGCGGCAGCACTGCTTGCGCAGCCAACACAAACACCGCCCAGCCGCCCGTCTCTCGAACCAACAGCCACTAACCACTGTTTTTCAAATCGTCTTTGCCGGCATCTTTCCGTCGCCCTGCCGGCCTGCCTGCAACGCGCCCGCCTCCATCCGCTGCTTGGCGCGCTTTTCGCTCGAGCGCCGCTCCTGCCTCCACGTTGTCATTGACGTCACGCCGTAATTCCAAACCGCGGTGAAAAGCAGGCCCGTCACTGCCGCCAGCACCCATGGAACTCCGCGGCGGAACGCCTCGCTTGCGATGGCCACGTTCGCCGCCACGCCCAACCCGCAAGCCAGGCAGAACGTGATCAGGCCGCTCCAAAATCTCCATCCGCGCAGCCGCCGATCGCGGTAGGTCACGGAGTTATTCAAGACAAAATTCAAAATCATTACAATAAATGTAGTAATTGCCTGACCTGTGGCGAAGCTCAAACCCGCAAATCGTAACAGCCCACTCAAGATCAGCAGGTGCACTCCCACGCCCAGCGCTCCCACCATTCCAAAGAGCACAAAGCGCACATTCACCACGTTCCCCAGGTGCTTATCCACCAGCAGTTCGAAGTACTCCAGACCCACCAGCATGTCGAGCTTGCTTTCGCCATGCTCGCGCTGCCTGAAGCAGTAAGGCACCTCGCCCATTTTCAGTCCTGGCCCCGCCGAAAGCACGATGTCCAGCAGAATCTTGAAGCCGATCCCCGAAAGCCGGTGAGCAAACCTCTCGAAAGTCGACACGCGCACCATGAAGAAACCGCTCATGGGATCGCTGAGCTCGTGTTCGACGCCCATCAGGCTAAGCCGCTTGCCCAGGTGGCTCAATTTCACGCGCCACTTGGTAAACTCGCCCATGCTGCCGCCGGCCATGTTGCGCGAACCCACAACCAGATCGAGATTCTCTTCGCGAATCCGGCGCAGCATCTCCGGCAACGCTGCCTCATCGTGTTGCATGTCCGCATCCATCACCGCTACATAAGGCGCTGCGGCCGCCAGAATCCCCTCAATGCATGCCGACGCCAGCCCTCGCCTGCCGATCCTTTGCAGCACGCGCACGTTGTCGTGCCGCTCAGCCAGCCGCCGCACCACATCGGCAGTGCCGTCGGGCGAATCGTCGTCCACAAAAATCACTTCGTAGCGGATGCCCCTCAGCGCACCCTCCAGCCGATCGACAATCGGGCCCACATTCCCGCTCTCGTTGAACGTGGGCAGCACGATCGCCAGATCGTAGGCCATTCTTTCCTCCGCGGCGCCGGGCAGCTTAAGGGCGGTTCGGATTCGCGCTCGCTCCCCGCTCTCACCCTTATACAACTTGGAAGAAGCTGTTCGATAGCGCTGTTTCCGTCGGGGAATCTGCGGCGTATACTGGATTTGTTCGGGTCGCATCCTGAGTCTTCGGAGCGGCACTGGAGCCCATGATGAGCATCAACCCATCTTCTGCGGGCGCGCCGCTCACGCCGTCCGGCGTTTCTCTTCCCAAAGTCACCATGCCCGCCCTCGGCGAAATGAAGCGCCAGGGCAAGCCCATCTCCGCGCTCACCGCCTACGACTACCCTACCGCGCGTCTCGTCGACGAGGCCGGTGTCGACCTCATCCTCGTCGGTGACTCGCTCGCCATGGTCGTCCTTGGCCAGGAAAACACGCTCTCCGTTACTGTCGACGAGATGCTCCACCACACCCGCGCCGTCCGCCGCGCTGTCCGCCGCGCTCTCGTTGTCGCCGACATGCCATTCGGCAGCTATCACGGCTCGATCGCCGACGCCGTCGCCAACGCAGTTCGATTCGTCAAGGAAGCCGGTGCAGAAGCCGTCAAAATCGAGGGCCCACGCGTCGAGCTCGTCCGCGCGCTCGTTGACGCTGAGATTCCTGTCGTCGGCCATCTCGGCCTCACTCCGCAAAGCGTCAATCGCTTCGGCGGCTATCGCGTGCAGGCCCGCACCGCCGACGCCGTGCTCGAGCTTCAGGCCGACGCATTCGCGCTTGCTCGTGCCGGCGCAGGCGCCATCGTGCTCGAAGGCGTTCCCCGCGAGGCTGCCGCAGCCATCACCGCCGAGCTGTCCGTACCGACCATCGGAATTGGCGCCGGTCCCGATTGCAATGGCCAGATTCTCGTCTTCCACGACCTCGTGAATCTCACCTTCGCGCCGCCGGCCAAATTCGTCCGCCACTACGCTGACGCTTCCGCGCTCTTCCGCTCCGCCATCGAGCGCTATCGCGAAGACGTGGAGCATCGCGCCTTCCCGTCGGACGCCGAGAGCTATCACCTGCCCGCGCGTATGGCGACGGGTGCCGCTGGCCGACAGGCGACGGGCGTGCCCGCTGTTGGCGCCGATTTCGATTCCGATGAGGCTGTCGTGAATCGGGACGCGTTCGAGGATTGGGCGAACTGAACCCTGATGCAGATCCTCCGTACCGTTAATGAGCTTCGCCATTGGTCCCGCGCGGTCCGCTCTACGCCCGGCAACACCATCGGCCTCGTGCCCACCATGGGCGCGCTCCATGCGGGCCATGCCTCGCTCATCCGCGCCGCCCGCGCCACCTGCACCCACGTCGCTGTCAGCCTCTTCGTCAATCCCACACAATTCGGCCCCAACGAGGACTATGCACGCTATCCCCGCTCCTTCGACGCCGACTGCGCTCTCGCCGAGCGAGAAGGCGCCGATGTGCTCTTCGCTCCCGACGTAGACGAGCTCTACCCCAACGGCCCCGAATCTACATTTGTCGAAGTTCCCGGCCTCGCCGATCGCCTCGATGGTGCATCCCGCCCCGGCCACTTTCGCGGCGTTGCCACCGTCGTCGCCAAATTACTGATCGCCGCCGAGCCCGATCGCGCATTCTTCGGCCAGAAAGACGCGGCCCAGGTCGCCGTTCTGCGCCGCATGGTGGCCGATCTGCGCCTCGCTGCCGAAATCGTCGTCTGTCCCATCGTTCGCGATCCCGACGGCCTCGCCGTCAGCTCGCGCAACGCCTACCTCAGCTCGTCCGGGCGTGCGCAGGCCCTCACGCTCAGCCGCACCGTCGGCTGCATCGAATCGCTCGTCGCCCATGGCGAGCGCCGCGCCGGCGCCCTTGCCGCCGCCGCCCGTCAAACTTTCGCCGCGGAGCCCGAAGTCCGCATCGACTACATCGTCCTCGTCGATTGGTCCACTTTGTTGCCCGTCGAAACCGCTGTCCCCGGCACGCTCTTCGCCGTCGCCGCGTACGTCGGCTCAACGCGGCTGATCGACAACACAATCCTGTCGTAAGCCAGCGAAAGAAATTCGTTGCGCTGGCCAGCTCATTCGCTGCAACCTGTTAGCAATGCCGGAGCTTCCCGACATCACGGCCTACATCGCCGCGCTCGAGCCGCGCATTGTCGGCCAAACGCTCGAACGCGTCCGCCTGCACAGCGTCTTCGTTCTCCGCACCGCCGACCCTCCCATCGAATCCGTTGCGGGCCGCACCGTCCGTGAACTCCGCCGCATCGGCAAGCGCATCGCAATCGGCATCAGTGACGCTCCCAACCAAAGCCAGGAAAATCTTTGGCTCGTCATTCATCTCATGATTGCCGGCCGTCTCCACTGGCGGCCGCCGCACGCCAAACTTTCCGGCAGGCAGGCACTTCTCGCCCTTGATTTTTCGGACGGCACCCTCGTGCTGACTGAAGCCGGCTCCAAGCGCCGCGCCTCACTTCACCTTCTCCGCGGCGAGCAGGCTCTCCGCGACATCGATCCCGGCGGCGTTGAAATCTTTTCCGCCGATCTCGACGGCTTCCGCGCCGCGCTCACCCAGGAGAACCGCACCCTCAAGCGCGCCCTCACCGATCCGCGCCTCATCAGTGGAGTCGGCAACGCCTACTCCGACGAGATTCTTCACGCCGCGCGCCTCTCTCCCATCGCGCTCACTCACAAGCTCACGCCCGATGAGTGGCAGCGCTTCTTCGACGCCACGCGATCCACGCTAGAGCTTTGGATCGCACGCCTCTCCTCCGAAGCCAGACAAAAATTCCCTGAGGGCGTCACCGCGTTCCGTCCTGAGATGGCTGTTCACGGCCGCTTCGGCAAGCCCTGCCCGCGTTGCGGCAACCCGATCCAGCGCATCCGTTACGCCGACAATGAAACCAACTATTGCGCCACCTGCCAAACCGGCGGCAAAGTCCTCGCCGATCGCAGCCTCTCGCGCTTGCTCGGTGCCGATTGGCCGCGCACCCTCGATGAGCTTGAAGCGCTCAAGCGCCGCTAGCGTCTTTGGGATCTCATCTGTAACTCGTCTGTGTTAGTTACCACTTCTGCGCGCAACCCCTGAAACCCCTTGACATCGCTTCCCCGCATGCCGCATCGTGATTGCGGCGACTCCTGCCAAATTGGCCGGCGGGGAACCGCGTCTTTGGGGCTTTTGCACGTGGGAGCCGAACCTTAATCCGGTAGTGGAGGATTCAAGAATGCACGTTGTCACTTACTCCGCGTTTCTGTTCGCGATGATGCTTTCCACGCACGCCATCACGATTATCGTGATTGCGGCCGTGATCGAATGGCTCCTTGGAGCTCTCTGGTATGGGCTCGTTTTCCGCAAGTCCTGGATGTTGTTGGCCGGCTTTTCCGAGACCAACAAGCCCAAAAACGGCGCCATGACCATGGTCTGCTCGTTTATCGCCTGCCTGCTCCTCACGTTTGTGATTGCGCACGTCGTGGGTTGGGCCGGGGCCATCACCTTCACGGGGGGCGCCAAGCTTGGCATCATCTGCTGGGTTGGATTTATGGCGCCGCCGCTCTTTACCCAGCACATTGCCGAGAACCGCCGCGCAAACCTCTTTGCCATAAACGCCGCCTATTGGCTGCTGGTCATGACCATTGGTGGTGGTCTCACGGCCGCTTTCCACGGCTAGCCCTCGCTCAACAGGGCATCCCGCCGGCATTGGGGCAATTTCCTTTGGAAATTGCCCCAATCGCATTTCATGGGTCACGCCATCCGGCGCTCGAACCATGTTTCCTCTCTGCACAATTTTCCTCGAGTCATCCCCTGCCTATCGTCATAGAATCGACCCATGAGTCGCTCGAACATCACCACCGACGGCGCGCCTGCCGCGATCGGCCCTTATGCCCAAGGCGTGCGTGTAGGAAACCTCGTCTTCACCGCCGGGCAGGTGGCTCTTGATCCGGTCACCGGCCAGGCGGTCCCAGGCGGAATCAAGGAACAGACCGCGCGAGCTCTCGAGAATCTCAAGGCCATTCTTGAGGCCGCCGGCAGCAGTCTTGACCAGGTGGTCAAGGCCACCGTCTTTCTCAAAGACATGAACGATTTCGCTGCGATGAACGCGGTCTACGCGTCTTACTTCGGAGCCGACAGCGACACTTTCCCCGCGCGCTCCACGGTTGAAGTCTCCCGCTTGCCGCGCAATATGCTCGTCGAAATCGAAGTTGTCGCCGAAGTCTGACCCGCCTGCTCACCGAATATGATTAGGCTGTGGATCGATGACCCGTGCGTGGCGAGCGGCTCATGCACGATCGGCGCACGGTTCACCGTCCCGTAGGAGGTTAAGTTGAGCGATTCAAAAAGCGATTCCGAGCCGAAAATCGTCCGTAGCGACGCCGAGTGGCGAACCCTTCTCACGCCGCAGCAGTATCATGTGCTGCGCGAAAAAGGCACTGAGCGGCCCTTCACCGGCCTCCTCACGGAGAATCACGAAACCGGCAACTACCACTGCGCCGCATGTGGCGCGCTGCTCTTCATGAGCGGCGCCAAGTTCGACTCCGGCTGCGGCTGGCCCAGCTTCATGATCCCCGCCGGCTCCAAATCCGTCACTGAGCACGAGGACAGGAGCCACGGCATGAGGCGCGTCGAGGTCACCTGCGCCCGTTGTGGCGGGCACCTCGGCCACGTCTTCCCCGACGGCCCTGGTCCCACCGGCCTGCGCTACTGCATCAACTCCGCCTCGCTCAACTTCACCCGCGAAGGCGAGTGATTCACCGCCAAACAGAAATAGCTCGCCGGCAAGCCGAAATGTGGGTGCCCCATCTCGGCCGGGCACGGCGTCATTGCCTTTGCCGCAAGGGTGGGATCGCTCAAATCTTCGCTCACTCGCACTCGCGCACAACAAAACCCCGTCCTTTCGGGACGGGGTTCATTGATCCTCGAAAATGAGTTCGCTCCCAATCCGCGCGTCTCAGCCGGATGGGGAGCGAATCAAGCCTTCGCGACTTTGCCGCTCTTGATGCAGCTCGCGCACACGCGCAGCTTCTTCGGCGCGCCGTTCACCATCGCCTTCACTGCCTGCAGATTCACGTTCCAACGCCGCCGCGTAATGTTGTGCGCGTGCGAGATGTTATTGCCAAAGCGCGGCCCTTTTCCGCAGATATCGCAAATTTGTGCCATCGTCCAACTCCAGATCTTCGAATGTTTTCGGGCGCGGCTTGAGCCGCCGGAGCGCGCACGGCGTCACGCGCTATCACGTTGCCGAATCTTCAGTATATCAGCCCCTGGCGTCCGCCATCGGGCCGCGCCCGCCGCTCCTGCATCCGCTCGAAAACACGCAAACATCGGGTGCCCCATGTCTCGATTCTGAGACATGGGATAGCCCGAATCCAAACCCACCCTTCCCACTCCGCAAACGAATGGGTGCCCCATCCTAAACGCGCACTTTGCGTTTAGGATGGGTATCACGAACCCAAACCCACTCTAACCCCACCACAAAAGAACGGGTGCCCCTGGTCCCTCGTCCGCCGCGGCGGAGGGACCAGGGATTGCACGACTCTTCAGACTCAACTTCGCGCGAACAGAAACTTAGTTCGTCGGCCGCGGCGCAGCTGCCGGTGGCGGCGCGCCAGCCGGCGGCCCACCAGCAGGAGGTCCACCCGGCCCGCCCTCCTTCGGAATCACGAACTCCTCGGGCATCTCATGGCCGCGATGGCACGTACCGCACGTCACCTTCATACCCATCGCGTCCGGATCCATCGCCGACGCCTTGCTGATATAGTCCGCGTTGATCTGCTGTGTCATGGTGAGCATGATCCGCGCAATCTTCTTGTCATCCTTTGAATCGTCGGCAAAATTTAGCCGCGGCTTTCCGTTGGCAAAACCCTCCATGATTTCGTGCACCTGTTGGCCCGTCAGATCTTTCGGCAGCACTTGCAGGTTGGTGGGCGCCGGAAAGTTGCGCATCGGGCGGCCGCCGGACGCCATCCCCGACGTCGTGTTTTGCGGCGGCGCGCCCCCGGCAGGCGGAGCCGGCGCGGTCTGCGCGATCGCTTGCGGTTGGTCTTGCGTCGCTTGCACTCCAGTGGTCGAGGCAAGCACGGCCGCGGTCAACAAGGCGACTGCGGCGACGGGCGATAGCAGGGAAGCGCGCGACAGCAGGAGAGCGGAAGACAGCAGGGAAGTGAGCTTCATGTGGCAAGTTTCCTCTCGGGATCTGTTCTTGAAACCCTGGTTCAATTCACGGTAACAGTCTACCCGCCGCGCCCGGATGCCGCGCCACCCTTGCGCAGAAAGATGTGCGTGCCCTCCATCTTTCTCGGGCCCGAAACGCATTCGCTTCCGGGCAGCGCAAAACGCAGCGGCAGTTCCACAGCGTGCCGGATTCCGATCCGCCGCGTCACCAGCACCCGCGTCACTCGCATACCGTCGTCCCGCACCTGCAAGGTCGATTTCGGATCGAGCAGATCGAGTCCATTGTGCTTTTCCCGAGTAATCCCCATCGCCTGGCACAACCGGCCCGGCCCCCCCGTGAGTTCACGCAGGAAGCGCCACTGCTCTCGCGTCTGTGCCCCATCCATTTTGTTCGCCGCAGCGAACGAAATGGGTGGGAGACCTCTGAGCCCCCGATTCCGCGCCATCTGCTCCAGCCCGGCAACCGGCTCCAGCGCGCGCAGCAGCACGCCGCCGCCCCGGCCTTCTTTTTCGCAGGAGAAGTTCATGCAGTAGTAGAGGCCATAGATCGAGTACACATACGCGAATCCCGCTGGCCCGAACAGCACCTGGTTCCGCGGCGTCGGTCCGCGATGCGAGTGCGCTGCGGGATCGGGTGTCGGGTTGTGAGGACCCAGGTACGCCTCAACTTCGACGATGCGGCCCGCCATAAGGCCCGCGCTCGTCCTTGAAACCAGCAGCTTCCCCAGCAGCCTCGGCGCAACTCGTTCCGGCGCATCCTCAAAGAACGCGCGTTTCAGCAGCCGTCCCGGCAATCGCACGGTCGTTTTCTTCATCAGCCCCTTGGTCTCGCTTCCAATTCCGTAGGTTCAGCGAAGAACGCTATCCGGCCAACTTGCTGACCTGCTGACTCGCTATTTGTGCGCCCTGTTCCATTCCTCAATCAGCTTGAGAACCTCCTCGGCATGGCCCTGCGGCGTCACCTTGGGATAGACGTGCAGCAGCGTCCGGTCCGGCCCGATCACAAACGTCGTCCGTTCGATGCCCATTACTTTCTTCCCGTACATGTTCTTTTCCTTCAGCACATCAAACTGTTTGCATACTTTCTCGTCTACATCAGCAAGGAGTGTATACGGCAGGTCGTATTTCGCCCGGAACTTGGCCTGGTCGCGCGGCGTGTCGCGGCTGATGCCCAGAACCACGGCGCCCGCTGCCAGCAGCTTTTTGAACGTATCGCGAAAGCCGCAGGCCTCAATGGTGCAGCCGGGGGTATCGGCCTTCGGGTAAAAGAACAGGATCACCGGTTTGCCGGCAAAGTCAGACAGACTCACGGTTTTGTCCTCGTCCGTTTGCAGGGTAAAGTCGGCGACTTTCTCATTGAGCTTCATGGGGAATATCCTCCATATAGATGGGTCGGGCCAAACTACGGCCGCCAAATTCGCCGCAACCGCCAGTTTCGCTGCGGCCGCCAAAGTTGATTATTGTCGAGGGAAGTCGAACGTGTCATCGCGGAGTGCAAGTCGCTTGTGGATAAAAGCAGCCGTGCTGCTCGCCTTTGCTGCGTTCGCCTTCGCCCTCCCCGCCCCCGCGCAATATCCCGGCCAGATCGCCAAACCCGAAACGAACGCGCCAGACATGCGCGCTGTCGCGGTCTTCGAGTGGACCGGCGATGAAGCCCATCCCAAGGCCGGCCGTCTCGTTCCTGTCTGCATCTACGACGGCCAGGATCTCAATGACGCCGGCGTCTATCTCACCCAGCCCGAGCCGCTGGCGCTCCAAAGCGACGTCGAGTATCAGCTCCAGCACGACGGCCAACCGTCAGGCCTCTTTGACATTGATACCTCTGCCCACGAGCAGGGTGGCTGGGTCGGCTACGGCAAGTGGAGGCCGCTTTCCAAATCCAATCCCGCCCCAACGCAGGTGGCCAAGGTTGACGCAGAGGATGACGCGCAGAGCGACGTGCCCATCCTGCACCGCAAGCATCACGCCGACGATTCCGCCGGCGGCGGCACGTCCGGCTCAGGCTCCAGTCCCGGCGCAGACCCCGGCTCCAGCGCGCCCGCTCCCGATCCCGACCGTCCCACGCTGCACAAGGGCGGCGACGCCTCAACCTCCAATTCCGGCGCCAACTCCGGCACCGGCTCAGGCGGCTCGAGTCAGACCAGCTCCGGCTCAAGCTCCGGCACAAGCAGCAACTCTGGCGCCGGCTCCAGCGCCTCGCCTCAGGATCCCGATCGTCCCGTCCTCCATCACACCGACGACAGCTCATCGCCCGGGAACGGGTCTGGCAGCGCATCGGGCAACGGGTCCGGCGGTGACTCCGGCAATCCCAAGCTCAAAAAGAAAAAGAAGGACGACGATGAGGCCTACGTTTCAGACGTCGCCAGCGCTACCGATCCTGACCGTCCGCATCTTTTTTATGGCAAGCCCTCAAGCTATGGCGCGGCCGTCCTTCCCACTCTGTTCGGTCTCCCCGTTGATATGCAGCAGACCGTCGCCGTCTCCGACGCGATCGACCGCCCCGAGCACGTGTGGAGCTACACCTGGGCCAACCCTGACGACGAAGACAAAATGAAGGCCGCAATGGAGGATCTTGCGCGCACCGCTCTCGGCATCACTCCGCCTCCCGCACCCAAGCCTAAATCCGCCGCGACGCACAGATCCTTGAAGCCCGCCGCTCCGCCTCCGCCCGCCCCGCTTCTCGTCGAGCAATTCCGCGTCTTCGAGTTGGCCTACGGCTCCGGCGCAACCATGGTTCTCTCCGCGCATACCCTCGGCACAGGCGCGCAGGAGAAATTCGTCACATTGATTGGGCAGCCCGATCTCTACGGCGGTGTCGTCGTCCTCGTCAAGAACATCACCGACGCCGCGCACCTTGACCTCACTCCGCGCATGCGTCTCGTCGATGCCGTCGACGCCGAAGCCGACAACCGTGGCGAGCTTCTCTTCGAGCTTCGCGGTGCTACCGACCGCCAGTTCGCCCTCTATCGCGTCCTGCGCGGCGACGCCACCCGAATCTTCCTCAGCGGCCCTGAATCCTTCGCCGCCCCGGTAGCGAACTGAACGATCCTCTCGCCGTCCATCCCGCTCGCCGCGCTCCCGCACCTTTAGAATCAGCCAAATTCAGTGCCTATCCTCGAACCTCGAAAGCCAAACGGTCCCCTCGCAGATCGCCGCAACCCCGCACAGCCGCGCCCAGGTGTTTGCTCTTTGATTACTCCCTTACGGTACTTTCGCCTGTTCTTTTTCCCGTCCGGCCAGGCTATTGTCCTATACAATAAGAAGATACAAGTGGGCACATCGACACTTCTCAAGGATTCCCCTCCGCATGGCATCTGTAACCACCGTTCATCCAAACGATTCCGTTGTCACTGAGTCAACCCAGCCCACTTCCCTGATCCCGGAGTCCAATCTTGTTCCTGACCCGAACCCATCGGCATCCGAATCCACTGCCGCCTCCATCGCCGCCAAAGCCGTTGCCAAGTGGCGCCAGATTCGCATGGGCCGCGCCATGGCCGTCAGCGATGGCTTAAGCTGGCCGATGGTCTTTGTCATCGCCATCTTTCACCTGGGCGCGATAGCCGCGCTGTTCCTCTTCAGTTGGCAGCGTCTGCTGGTCATGGCCATCCTTTACATCCTCGCCATCAATGTCGGCATCGGCATGTGCTATCACCGCCTGCTTACGCATCGCGGCTACCGGGTGCCCAAGTGGCTTGAATACACCATGACGGTCTTCGCCACGCTCTCGCTTGAGGGCGGGCCCATCTTCTGGGTCTCCACGCATCGCGTCCATCACCAGCTCAGCGATAAGGAAGGCGATCCCCACACCCCGCGCGAAGGCGGCTGGTGGGCTCACGCCGGATGGATCCTCTTCGGCCAGTCATTGCACCTGCAAATTAAGGCGCTCTCGCGCTATTCCCCCGACCTCAGCCGCGATCGTTTCCATGTCTGGATGAGCAAATACCACTGGCTGCCCATCACCATCAGCGGTGTGCTCCTGTTTTCCCTCGGATGGTACTGGGGCGGCTTCGTCAACGGTCTCGCCATGTTCCTCTGGGGCGCATTGCTCCGCGTAACCCTGGGTCTTCACGCCACCTGGCTCGTCAACTCGGCAACCCACATGTGGGGACGCCGCCGCTTTAATACTCACGACGACTCCCGCAACAGTTGGTGGGTAGCCCTGCTCACCGGCGGCGAGGGCTGGCACAACAACCATCACGCCCATCCCGTCTCCGCGCGCCACGGCCTCGCCTGGTACGAGATCGATCCCAACTTCTGGGGCATCTGGATCCTGTCCAAACTCGGCCTCGCCCGCAAAGTCCAGGTCGCCAAATTCGATCGCAAAAACCCCAAGCCCGCCGGCCTCTAGCGGCAAAGCACGCAATCACTTTCGTCCTGCGAATGGAACGCCGTCGAAAACGGTCAGCGGTCGGCCCGCTTACTTTTTCATCTTCGCCCGCACCCACAACACCAACAAGAACGGCAGCGCCACCACCAGCACCAGCACGCCCGCGGGAAATCCGACATAGCGGTACGTGTCTACGTAGCTCACCGCATGGCCGCCCAGCACGTTCCACCCCAGCAGAGCGAAAATTGCCACGCACGTCGTCGCGAAAAACGTCAGAAACGCCGACGCCACGGCCAGCAGCAGGCTTTGGAACAGGCTGAACCCCTCCAGCGGAAAACCGAACACCGTTTTCCCGCGTCCGCTCTGCGCCGTTTGCTCCATCATCTCTTGACCTCTCTCGTCTAGAATACAAATTCATGGCCGGTACTGCACAAATTGAGCTGTGGCAGGCTGACAAAGTCGCCACACAGGTCGCCGTGCTCGACGCCCCCAACGGCATCCACTACGCCACTTGGGGCGAAAACCGCGTCCCCGACTCCGATCTCGAGCGTCTCGTCGCCGCTGTCCCCGCCGCGCTCGCTCCCGCGCTTCGCCAGCGCGCTTACTACTTCGTTCCCCTCGCCATTTCAGACACCGGTGAGAACCTCGTCGCGCCCGCCTACACCGTCGAGCTCGGCGACCGCGCCGTCTGTCACCGCAACGCCACCTTCGGCGACACCGAGGCCGTTTTCATTTCCACCCGCCTTGTTGAAGACCGCTTCGGCCTCGCCTTCGAATTCTTCATCAACGTTGCCCACAACTTCGTTGAAGCAGCCGGCGTTCCCGAAAGCTTCTCCACCCTCGTTTGGTCGCAGGCCGAGGCGCGGGTCCGCGGCGAATCCAGCCAGGACGCCTGGGAGAATCGCCGCCGCGCCCTCGAGCCCCAACCCGGCATCAATCTCTCCGGCGCCGCCAGTATCGACGAGCGCGCTCGCAACGCCTTTTTCGAGTCGTCTTTCTCCGACGCTCTCGCCATCTACATGCTCTCCCTTGCTGTTGACTTCGACTACCACGACCTCCGCGAGCGCGAGTACCCGCTCATCGCCGCTCCCGCCCTCGCCGAGCGCCTCCGACACATCGCCGTTCTCTTCCCCGCCAACGCCGGCTACGAATTTCAAATCCACTACCGCCGCAAAGGCTAGACCGGCTGCGGAAAAAACTGCTTAAGAAGAGCACGAAGGGTCAGGGCACGAGTTCACTCGTGCCGTAAAAGTCGCAGAATGAATCCGGGCTTCAGCCCCGAAGGAACCATGATCCATCAATCACCGATTTACGAAGGTCGACCCGCATGAACGTTCTTCTCTTCGGCGCCACCGGCATGGTTGGTCAGGGAGTTCTCCGCGAATGTCTGCTCGACCCCGGCGTCGCGTCTGTCGTCTCCATCGGTCGCTCTCCAACCGGCGTCTCTCATCCCAAGCTGCGCGAAATCCTTCACACCGATCTCACCAACTACGCGCCCATCGAATCCGAGCTCTCCGGTTTCGACGCCTGCTTCTTCTCGCTCGG
Organism: Occallatibacter sp.; assembly: GCA_049512795.1. GTDB lineage: Bacteria > Acidobacteriota > Terriglobia > Terriglobales > Acidobacteriaceae > Telmatobacter. The sequence continues at coordinate 816 of JBEKWT010000076.1, read as the reverse complement.
CATCTCCTCCGCCGGCCTCAATGAGGAGCAGTACTCGCGCGTCACTTACGACATCACCCTCCGCGCCGCTGAAACCCTCGCCCGCCTCAATCCCGCCATGACCTTCGTTTACGTCTCAGGGCAGGGAACCGACAGCTCCGAGCACGGCCGCATCATGTGGGCGCGCGTCAAGGGCCGCACTGAGAACGCGCTTCTCCGCCTGCCCTTCGAAGCTGCATTCATGTTTCGCCCCGGAATCATCGTTCCCCGCTTCGGAGCTCGCTCGCGCACCGCGCTCTATCGCATTCCCTACACGCTCACCCGCCCGCTGCTTCCGCTTCTGCTGCGCGCCTTTCCCAATCACGTCCTCACCACCGACGAAATCGGCCGGGCCATGATCGTCGTCGCCCGTCACGGTGCGCCCAAACATGTTCTCGAAACCCGCGACATTCGATCGCTGCTCTCGCCTTCCTCAGCAGCCTGAATCCCCTACTCCTCCGGCTTTCAGTCGATCGCTGCATGCAGCAGCATCGCTCGCCACGGCCGCGCCGTCCCCTGCCCGAAGTTGCGCCGGCGATGCTGTTTGCATAAGCGATACGCCTTCCCGTGCCAAACCTGCTTCAGTGGTATAGAACTCTGAATAGCCCCAGTGCGCAATTTCGAGAAAACCCGAACGGAATTCCAGGAGATACTCGCCAAGCCCATTCGCGAACTCGGGCTCAAGCTCGAGGGTTCCCCGCTCGAACGATTCGTTCACCAGCTTTATCGCGAGCTCGACGCCAAGGGCATCCACAAGTTCCGTCCGCTTTGTTATCTCACCGATGAATGGGGATGTCC
>JBEKWT010000075.1:0-10483 GCA_049512795.1 Occallatibacter sp. | reverse complement strand
AACGGCGAAGGCGAAGTGATTGCCTCTGAAACCTCCGTGGTGAACCTTGCGGGAGAACTGGACCGTACCATTCGGCGGATGCGCGCGCAATCGGACCCGGAAGCCGGGCCGCTCAGCAGATGGGCAGCGCAGCTTCAATTGCTTTTGACCAGCAGCAATCACGCGTACTTCGTGATCGCCGGCCAGCCAGGCTCCTGGATCCGGCCGCAATCCTCGCAGGTCCCCGTGGGGTCGGTGATCGCCCTTCGCTGGTCCCGCTTGCGGCTCAATGTTCGGATTGTGGCAATCGATGGAACGCCACGCCTCATCTTCTTGCCGCCGTTCCGCGAATCCAGCCCGCTGCCGCCCGAGGACGCGCCCGCTCCAGTTCCCACCAGGCTGGAGATTGAAGCAACTCCCGCACCGGGACACAAAGCGTTCCTACTGCCGATCGGCGCCCTCACCGCGCCGCATGCTGAAGCGCTTCTGGTCAATGGCCGATTCCAAAACGAGTCGGGCAACCCTGGGCTCGATGTGGCCGGGATTCCCGGCGTAACTTCGTCGTTCGATGCGGTCATCGCAAACTACCATTTTTTTCTGGACACGATTCACGATGTCCCCGCAGCTTGGTCCTTTGGAACCGCTGGAGCCGGCCTGCCGCTGTTCTTGCCGTTGCTCGTCATCTGGCTCGGCTATCTCTGCTGCCTGCTGCCATTCGTCTTTCTCTACGACGACACAATCGAACCGCGCACGCTGATTACTCTGCTCGGCATTTCGCTCGTGGCCTGGGTCGTTCTTTGTGCGCGTGTGGGTCTCGCATTTCGTTACGCCGCAAACCCCGGCACTGTCGATGCTCTCGCCGTCGGCGGTCTCGCCCTTTCGCTGGGAGCCATGGCATTTCTTCCGGCGTTCATTCTCGTGCTGGCGTTTCTGTGCGCCGTCACCAGGCAGGAGGCTGCAGATCTGGGATGGCGACGTTTGCTGCCCGCTGTCAATCTCTTCGTATTTCTTGCCATTCCGGCACTCGTATGGCAAATGTGGCCCATTCTTCATTTGTCGCCAATTCCCGGCCGTGTCGACGGGTTTCTTTCTTCTTTCCATAACGCGTTCAGCGCCGAAAAACCGTGCGGCCTGTTTTTGGTTCTCTGGCTCATCGGTTGCATTTGGTTGTGGCGCAAGGCCAGACGAGCTTCCCGTCAATCTCTCGAAGATCGGCTTGTAAATCTTGAAGAAGCTTTGACCGTGATGTGGGTCAAGCAATGGCAGCGGCGCGATATCGCAAAGGTGGGCGCTGCCATCCTGGCGGTCTTTTGTCTCGCCTTCATCACGCGCCCCTTGCCGTGGCTCAACGGCCCCGGCAAAGAGGCATTCGCGCCGCTATGCCAGTTGCTGGGCCTGGCCATTCTTCTCGTGCCGGGCAGAGGCCAGTTGCATTCCGCCGATCGAGTAAGCAAATGGAAGAAGGCGTCGATCGGATGCATCCTCATTCTCCTGCCTTGCCTGCTCCTGCCTGCGTTTGGCTTTGGAGATTGGGGAGGCGTGGTGGGCGGGCTGGCACTCTTCCTTCCGTTCTTGTTCGTCGTTCTACTGGGGAATCATCGTATCCTCGCCAAGTGGTTCGCGGCGGCTTTGATCGTCTTCTGCGTATCGGGCATTCTGCTCTTCTTCTTTCCTGGCTGGGCAATCCACTGGCCTCGCGTGTATACGCGCATCACAATTGCCGAACATACTTCAAAATGGGCGCAAGACCAGTGGCTGACGCAGCGCGCGTATAACAGCAACGGAGATTCGGTGGCGCAGCAGTTTGCCTTTGGCGATGAGCATCGCTGGGCCAATCTCCGCATGATCCGGATCGGCGCCTATACCGGGGTCGGCTTCGGGAATTCCAGCCCGCAAAAGGCCGGAATCGCGCTCAATACCGTTCAGGCCGACAGCACCTACGCGTTTTATGTTGCCAGCGAGCACGGCGCCTGGGGCGGAGTGTTCCTTCTGATGCTCGCGGCGCTCCCCCTCGCTTTGGTTGCATGGCGCCATTGGCGCGCATCCGGCGCCTCCTGGCTCACCGAACTGCTCTACATCATCGCCGGCGCGTTCTTTCTTGAAACCCTGGCCCAGGTGCTGATGAACAGCATGCAGATGATTCCCTTTACGGGCCGCAATCTGCCGCTGCTTTCCGTTTCCTCGCTTTCCGATGTCCTGCGCTGGTCGGTTCTCTTTTCCTGCGCGGTTCTCATCATGGTCGCTGACCGCGATCCTCAGGACGGGACCCGGGCCCGGAGCTGGCATTGGCCCGCCAAAACGGTGGCAGCCGCGGTCTCCATCGTCTGCGTTTCGCCCATCCTCATCCTCATTCAGGGACAGTTGGCCGACCGGACGCTCGAGAACCCAAAGCCGGGCCAGGAAATCGCGGCGGGCGCAGTTCCGCCCGTATACGATCGTGACGCCGAGGTGCGCAGCCAGGTGGAGCAGATCCGCAGCGAGCTCAGATTCGATCCGGCCACGGATCGCATCGTGTTCACTTCTGCCGGAGAGCAGGAAAGGGATAGGGATACGCAGCTTGAGCAGGAAATCCAGCGCTTTAACGGGCTTCCCGACTCGTTGAAGATCGTGTCTCCGGGAGGGAACAGCCTCAGGAGCCCGGACGACACCGAAAAATACGTTAGAGATATCACGTCGCTCACCACCGTCGACGGCTATTTGAAGCTGATGGACAATTGGAAGAAAGAAGGAAACCCGGCGCAAGCCGCGACGCTTCCTCCACTCTTTCGCGTTGAAGAGCGGCTTCCGGTTGCGGACGCGGACCAGTTCCCTGAGTCGGGATTGACGAGCTTCGAGATTCAGGCAAATCCGGCCTATGACGCGGCCATCGATCTCGACACCCGGCTCACCCCTGACGGCTTGAAGACCATCGCGTGGCGCAACGGTTCGGGCGATAGTTGGCTGTTGCAGGGCCCCGGCGTCGAGGTCACCATCACCGCTGGTGCCGGAGCCAACGATCAGCGATCGAAGGTCATTTTGTCGCCGATGAAAGGCGTGAACAACCAAGTCGGCTGGTTTTCCGTATCGACGCAACAAACCACCGGCAAGTCGAGAATTGTTCTGAACTGTCCCAATGAGAGCTTCTGGAAGATTCCCTTCCTGCCAAAGCGCGTGCCCCCGCAAACCGTGCTGGTTGACTTTGACGCCTCGGGCAGCGGCATAACGATGAGTTCGGCAGACCTGAAGCTCGCGTATCAGCCGGCGGGAAGTAGTGGTTTCAAGGATTTTAGCGGCAAAGTCACACTGAACAATGGCGCGCGCTTCAGGCCCCGCGAGACCGTTTGCAAACTGCCTGCAGCCCCGATCTTCACGCTCACGCATTCAAGCGCCGGAGCCCTGGTCGGCGCCGCCTGGGTGAATGGTGAGTGGGATGCGGCTTACGACTCAAGCGCCCACCTCATCTGGTTGCAACAGCTCGCACGGTTCTCGCAGTCCCAGCGTGACAGGCAATTTAAGTTTGATCGTGTCACGCTGGACCCCCGGTTGCAGGCTGCGGCCCAGGCGTCAGTCGACGATCACGGGCGCGAATTGCAAAAGAAGTTGCTCGCAGCGGCAGTTTCCCTTTGCGCCGAAGTCAACTGCAGCAGCACCCCCTCCGAAAACGGCGCGAAAATTCCATGGGAGCTCGCTTTGAAGCGCATGGAAGCGCGCCGGCTTTTTCTTCCGCCGCGTGCAGCCGTCTCCATTATGAGTCTCGACGGAGAGGTTCTTGCCCTCGCCGGGTGGCCGCGCAGTTCCACAACCGGTGAATGGGAACCGGTAATGGATGTCGACGGCAAAACCCAAATCGATGTCCACCCGCCGCCGCAGTGGCTCGCCACAGAGGCCCCCGCCGCCATCAGGAACCGCTATCTCGGCGACAGAAATTTCGATCTTCTGGTTGCGGGTTCGTCTTCCAAACCCATCTGGGCCGCCGCCGCGCTCAGTGTGAACCCTCGCCTTGTCCATTTGGGCGTGCGCGGCGTCAAGGTGGATCACACGCTCTTTGGCATCGACATTCCGGGCGCGCCCTGGAATGGTTCAGCAACCGGTGACCGTTGGATCGATTTCACTCACTACCTTTCCAATTCCAACAATAATTACCAGGTCCGCCTCAATTTCCTTGGCCTCGGGCGCCCTGAACCCGGGCCGAATGTCGTTCAAGTCGAACGGAACAGGGACGGCTCCGAATACCACACCTCTTCACAGTTGGAAACATTTGCGACTCAGCCCTGGGAGCGCGCTCCCGATCTCGCTGCTTACGGCTTCAGCCATAAGACGCCCCAGACGCTGCAGGGGTTGGCAGACAGTCAGCTCGGCCAGGCGATGCAAGCGCACTTCCCCGTCAATATCGTCGAGGCGAATCGGGCCCGCCGTTCTTACGATATCTCGTTCTGGTCCGGAAACGAAATTGACAACCTCATCACCACGGAAGGTGTCGAGGAACGATGGGGCCAGCTCAGCTCCATCAGCCCTGCTGCAACAAATTTTGAATTCGATGCCACGAGTCCCGATCCTCGGCATCTTCCCGAGTTCGCATCGCCACGAGCCTTTATCAGCGTGCTCCTCGGCGGGTCGACCAACACTTGGTCGAATCTCGACCTGCCATCGAGCATCTATACAGCGATGTCGGGAAGGCCCATTGTGCCGCACATCGGCATCTTGCCGCAGACTGCATCCACGCGCGATCCACTCCCGCGCAATGTTTCCGATCCCATTCGCGCCGGCTTGCAGGAAATGATCAAGTCGGGTACCGGAGCGCCCTTTCTGTCGGACAAGTTTGGCGGTGCGCGGGCGCTCTCCCGATCCCTGGGACCCGAGTACAACTTCTACGCGAAAACTGGAACCCTTGAAACACTTGAAGAGACCAGGGAAAGCAGCGATCTCGCCCTGGCTCGCATCGTTCTCATTATCGTTCCGAAGGATAAATCCCACGCGCGCAAGGGACTGATCCTGTCTCTCGTTTCAGAGTACGGCGGAATGAGTAACTCGGAATCAAATTCGGCAGTGGAGTGGTTGAGCGATTTCGTCCTTGAAAACCGCGACCTTCTCAAAGACGCGATGAAGTAACTAGAACTGATCACCCTCATTGGGGACGGATCGCCGACAACACGAACCGTCTTTTGAAAGGAATCTTACCGTGTTGATCTTCGCCGCCATCGTCGCAATTTTCGTCTATGGAATGATTGCCGCGATGCTGGGAACCATTCTGCCCGACCTGTCCGGCCGATTCCATCTCACCCCCGCGCAGAATGGCACCATCGCATTTGCGCAGGCCCTGGGACTCATCATCGCCTCGATCGGGGTGGGTCCGTTGCTGGATAGTGAAGGCAAGAAGATCGGACTCATTCTTGGTCTGGCCTTCATCGCCATCGCACTTTACGCCCTTCCGCGCTCGCAAGGGTTCCGCAGTATCGTGGTCCTCTTGTTCCTGCTCGGCGTCGGCGGAGGTATCGTGGTGACTGGCGCAAATGCGCTGGTCAGCGACGTAAGCGAGGCACACCGCGGGATCGCGCTGAACCTCGTCAACCTCTTCTTTGGCCTTGGCGGACTGGCAACGCCCTTCCTTTCGGCCAATCTGTTTGAGCGGAACTGGGTCCGCCTCTGCTACACCGTCGCCTCACTGACTGTCGTCACGCTCCTGATTCAGGCTTTCACCAAAATGCCAACGCCCACGAGTGTCGGGGGCTTCGTTCTTGCGGATACTGCCCCTGTTCTCGGCCGGCCACTGCTCTTCATGCTCGGTTTCTTCCTTTTCCTCTATGTGTCCTGCGAAGTTGGAATATGGAATTGGCTTCCTCGACATTTGATCGCCCAGGGTGTTCCGGAATCGCGTGCTCTGAATATCCTCTCGCTTGGATTTGCGCTCGGCCTGCTCATTGGCCGCGTCGGCGTCTCGCCCATTCTTATCCGCGTACAGCCAATCACGGTTACTCTGGCCGCATCCATTGCAATGGCTGTTGCGACTTTTCTGATGCTGCGAACGATTCGACCGGCAGCTGCATTCGCGCTTGTCTTCATCGCCGGACTTTCCATGGCGCCTGTCTTCCCCACTACGCTGGCCATCGTCGGCGATGCCTTCCCGCGCATGACCGGCACTGCGCTCGGCTTCGTCATCACCTGCGGATGGATTGGCCTCGCCGTCAGCTCGCGCATCATCGGCGCCATCGCCGGCGGCGACCCGCTGCGGCTGAAGAAGGCCCTGTTGGTGATCCCCATCTCAGCTGTCTTGATGGTGGGCTTGAACCTGGCCATCCTATCTGAACTGCGCTAAAGCGATACAATTGCCCGAAACCGTTTTCGAACAGGACATTCAAGTGAAAACACCAGCATTGACGAGGCGGGATTTTGTGCGGCTCGGCGCGGGTGCGGCAGTAGCAGGGGCCGCAGCGAAGGCCACCATACTTCAACCTCCAGCGCTCGAAGCCCAGGCGATCCGGAGCGGGCGCAAGATCCGCTTTGCTTCCATCGGGACCGGGATTCGCGGATGCGACCTGCTACGCTCCGCGCGCAAGGTGCCCACTTGCGAATTGGTGGCCACGGCCGACCTATATGAAATGCACCGGAAAGCCGGACTTGAGGCATACGGCGCGGACGTGCCTGCCAGCGGCGACTACCGCCCACTCCTCGATCGCAAAGATATTGACGCAGTGATCGTCGCGGTCTCTGATCATCTGCACAGGGCCATCGTTGTCGACTGCCTCGCGGCGGGCAAGGATGTCTATTGCGAGAAACCGATGTCGCACAACGTGGCCGACGGCTTTGCCATGGTTGAAGCAGTGAAGGCAAACAAGCGCATCTTTCAAACGGGCAGTCAGCGCGTGAGCAACATCGTGTACAGGAAAGCGCAGGAGATTTACGCGTCGGGCCGGCTGGGCCAAGTCACCTACATCGAAGGTCATTCCGACCGCAACTCGCCCTCAGGCGCATGGGTCTATCCGATTCCGCCTGACGCGAGCGAGCAGAATATTGATTGGAAGGCTTTTCTGCGCGATGCTCCTGTGCGTCCATTCGACGCGGTGCGGTTCTTCCGCTGGCGGTGTTTCGCTGACTACGGCGAAGGCGTGGCTGGTGATCTTTATGTACATTTGCTGTCGGGAATCCAGTGCGTAAGCGGGATCAACTCAGCGCCGGAGCGTGCGCAGTCAATCGGCAGTCTCACATACTTCAAGGATGGGCGCGACTTCCCTGATTTGCTGGCGACGCTCTACGAATACGACGGCATGACCCTGAACCTGCACTGCAACCAGAACAGTGCGCAGGGCGAGCCGATCGTCTTCTACGGCAAGGAAGCCACCATGACCATCAGCGGCAACACGCTCACCGTCGCGCCGCAGGATACACATCCGCAGCCTGAGGGATATTCGTTGAACGGATGGACCGCAGCGGCGAAGAAACAGTATCTGGACGACTGGAATAACGCGCATCCAGCGCCACCGCCTGCTCTCGCGGAGGTCGAAACGTATTCGGCTACGCCGGGCTACGACGATACCGCCGACCATCTCGCAAACTTCTTCAGCGCCGTGGACACGCGCCAGCCCGTGGTGGAAGACGAAATCTTCGGGAACCATGCAGCCATCGCCTGCCACATGGCCAATTACTCTTACTTCCATCGCAGTGCGGCATCATGGGACTCAGACACCAAAACCATCAAAGGCTGAGCCTCGATTCTTACGGGGAGATTGCACATGAGCACAACGTTGTCACGCAGAAGTTTCCTCAAGGCAACTGGAGCGATTGCGGCAGTTGCCGCCGCCTCGCGCCTTGAGGCTGAGCGGCTGCAGCTGCCCATCGGCCTGCAACTCTATAGCGTGCGCAACTTGCTGCCCAAGGATTTCGACGGCACGTTGGCACAGGTGCGCTCGGCAGGCTACACGGTGGTTGAAGCAGCGGGCTACTTCGATCGGTCGGCTAAGGATTTTCGTCACGCCATGGACACGGCCGGCCTGCGCTGCGTCAGCACTCACCATCCGCTCAACGTGCTTGAGACGCAGCTCGACCAATGGCTTGACTACGGCCATACCATCGGACTCGAGTACATGGTCTGCTCCTGGTCGGGAGGCGTGCATCGCGATCCTGCAGCGAAAGGGCCGACAACGCTCGACGATTGGCGCTGGATTGCCGGCGAGTTTAACCGTATTGGCGAAAAAACCAAATCGGCGGGAGTCACATTAGGCGTGCACAATCATACGCCTGAGTTTGCCGTGATCGATGGCGTGCTGGTGTACGACGAACTGCTGCGACTTACCGATCCCAAGCTGGTCGCCTTTGAAATGGACTGCGGCTGGGTCTACGCGTCAGGGCACAATCCGGTCGACTACCTGAAAAAGACTCCTGAGCGCTTCCCGCTGATGCATGTGAAGGATATGATCCCGGGCGCCAACGGACAAATGCACTCCACTGAAATGGGGCGCGGCCAGATTGACTACCGGCCTATCCTGCGGGCTGCCACCGGACTCCAGCAGTACTTCATCGAACAGGAAGAGTTTGACGTCGATCCCATGCAGGCGCTGCGCATCGACGCCGATTATCTCCGCAATCTTCAAGTGTGAACTGTGCCACTTTTCGTCGCGCAGCATCCAGCCAAGGAGCTGCTCTGCCGCGCCGGCGCCTGAATCATCCGTCAGCAGGAGGCAGGATATGGCAAAGAATGATTCCGCACAACATGATTCGACGCCCGATCGGGCCGGGTTGCGGATCGCTGTTATGGGTCGCTTGTTTCTCGCAGCCTTCGTGTTCATCGGCACCACTTGCGCCGCAATAGCGCAATCGCCTGACGCTCAGCCGGTCAACCCGGATGCAACACCGGCCGCACGGGCCCTCCTGCACGATTTGGACACAATCTCGGGCCACGCCACGATCGGCGGCCAGCATAACTTTCCCAACACCGTCTCCCGCTACTCAGACCGCGTTTACGATTTGACCGGCGAATACCCCGGTATCTTCGGACAGGACTTCGGCTTTTCGGGCGCGGACGATAAGGACTCCACTCTCGGGCGTCCGTCCATGATTGAAGAAGTGATTCGCCAGTACCGCAATGGCGCCGTAATCGCACTCACATGGCACTGCGTAAGGCCGACGGAAGACGAGCCCGTCACCTTTCGCGACAGCGTGCAAGGGCACCTGACTGATTGGGAGTGGCGCCAACTGCTTTCGCCCGGTACGGATCTCAATATGCGCTGGCGCCGGCAGGTGGACCGCATCGCGGGCTACCTCAAAGAGCTACAGGACGCAGGGGTGCCTGTGCTCTTTCGCCCCTACCACGAGATGAACGGCAACTGGTTCTGGTGGGGTGGCCGCCCCGGCCCGGACGGCTCGGCTGCACTCTACCGCCAGATCTATGACCGCTACGTGCACGTGCATCATCTCAACAATCTCGTTTGGGTTTGGAACGTAAACAGCCCCAGTGGAAACGCCGGCTCTGTTGCCGACTACTTTCCCGGCTCCGCCTATGTTGACGTTCTCACGATGGATATTTACGGACCGTTCAGCCAGGAGCTCTATGACCAAATGGTCGCGCTTGCTGACCCCCTTCATAAGCCGATCGCCCTGGCCGAGATCGGGGCCATGCCGTCGCTCACCACACTCGCCGCGCAGCCTCGCTGGGCATACTTCATGATGTGGAGCGGTTTCGCGGAAGGCGCCAATAGCCTCGACCAGTTGCAGACAATCTTTCATGCGCCGAACATTGTCAATCGCGGCGACTCGCGACTTTCCGCGCCACTCGCGGCTCCAACCACACCCCCGGCGCCGGGAGACGTTAATGCAGCCGCCGAGGTGCGCGCTCTGCTCGACAAATTAGCTGGTGCGAAGGGCAAGGGAGTTCTTGCCGGACAAAGCGTCGTCGAATCCTCCGCCCCAACGTTTCCCGCCGCCACGACCTTTCCCGAAGTCCAGGCGGTACTCGCCGCAACCGGCAAACAACCTGCGATCGTCGAAATCGATCTCGCCGCATCCATCGATCCGGCAATGCTTCTCGCCGAGGTACAGGAGGCGACGCGTCAGGGCGAGTTGGTCGTATTACGCTGGGCGCCGCCTCGCCCAACCGACGGCGCCGCTACAGGCGTGCTCACAAGTTTTGAATGGCAGCAGTTGCTTGAGCCGGGAACAGACCTGAATCATCGTTGGGCAGTGCAGGCAGACGCTGCAGCCGCGCTGCTTCGCCCGCTCGCCGAGGCGCATCTCGCCGTGCTCTGGAGCCCATATCCGGCGTTGAACGGCGACGGCAATTGGTGGTCAGGTCACCCTGGGCCCGAAGGTTCCGAGGAGTTGTACCTGAGGCTCCATGATCGCCTCACCGGCGAGGCCAACCTGCACAACCTTGCGTGGGTCTGGGAAGCGGCGCCTCCCAGCTTCAATCCCGCAGCGAACAACAGTTTGGATGAGTACTTTCCCGGACCGTTGTATATCGACGCGATCACGCTGGATGTAAATACGCTTGGCGGAAGCCGCTTCCCCCTCGATCGCCTTGTGACTCAGTTTGCCG
>JBEKWT010000074.1:0-10548 GCA_049512795.1 Occallatibacter sp. | reverse complement strand
CGGGAGAAGAATCGGGTGCCGTCCGCCGGCGGCTTCGACAGATCGATTCCCGTGGGGGGGCGTCCTGTGGGAAATTGATTGTAGTAGAGCGGCTCCTGACCGACGGCGCGCGGGAAGCTCATGGGCAGCTTGCCGCTGGGCGTCACATCTCCGTACAAAACATTGGCGATGGCATTCCCAGCCTCGGTTCCGGGGAACCAGACCTCCATGATTGCGGAAACATGTTGAGCCGCCCAGTCGAGAACCAGCGGACGGCCAGAGAAAACAAGCAGAACCACCGGCTTGCCTGCAGCAACGACGGCTTCAAGAAGCTGCTGCTGGTTGCCGGGAAGATCGAGGTATGCGCGTGAGCCGGCCTCGCCGCTCATGGTGCTCGATTCTCCGAGCGCAAGAATGACAACATCGGCTGCGCGAGCCGCTTCAACGGCATCGGAAAAACCAGCTTGCGAGCTCGACTCGATTTCCGTGCCCCTGGAGTAAACCAGCGTAGTTCCCAATCGCTGCGCGCGCTCGGCCAGCGACTGCCGAACAGTGATGATGTCACCTTCATTACCGGCGCCAGCCCATGCCCCAATCATGTCTACTTTGTCGTCGGCGAGCGGTCCGATGAGCGCGACCCGTTTGCGTGTTGGCGAAAGCGGGAGCAGCGGCGCGCCGTCGGCGAGTTTGTCGTTCTGAAGCAGGACAAAGGATTCTTCCGCCGCCTTGCGCACCAGCGGCCTGTGTTCGGCGACGGCAGCCTTTACTTCGACGCCCTGGGCGTAGGGATGCTCAAACAGACCGGTTGCGAACTTTACGCGAAGCACGCGCCGTACAGCCTCATCGACGACAGCCATGGGAACTTGGCCGGAACGGATGAGCCCCGGCAATTGCGTGTCGTAGAAGTGCGACATCATATCGATATCGACGCCGGCGGTGATGGCCTTTCGGGTAGCAGTCGCGGGATCGAGCGCAATGCCGTGGTTCATCAATTCCATTACGGCGGTGTAATCGCTGACGACGAACCCGTTGAAGCCCCACTCCCCGCGCAGAATGCTGGTCAGTAGAAATGGATTGGCGCTCGACGGTACGCCGTTAAGGGAGTTGAAGGCGCTCATGATCGTGGCTGCGCCGGCCTCGACAGCGGCCTGGTAAGGCGGCAGGTAATCCTGGCGGAGGCGGATCTCGGACATGTCTGTCGTGTTGTACTCGCGGCCGGCCTCGGCAGCGCCGTAGGCGGCGAAATGCTTGACCGACGCGGCAACGTTCCCCGGCTTCGAGAGGCTATCGCCCTGGTAGCCCCGAATGTAAGCCCGGGCCATGGCTGCGCCGAGGTAGGCGTCTTCACCCGCCCCTTCCACAGTTCGTCCCCAGCGCGGATCGCGGCTGATATCGACCATCGGGGAGTAAAACCAGCGAATGCCCGCGGTGGTAGCCTCTTCGGCAGCCATGTGAGATAGGTCAACGACGAGATCGGGATCGAAGCTCGCGGCCAGGCCCAGCGGTACCGGATAGATGGTGCGAAAACCGTGAATGACATCCGCGCCGAAGAGCAGAGGGATGTGCAGACGGCTCTGGTCCACGGCAAGATGCTGATATTTGTTGGTGCGCTCCGCGCCGATGGTGTTGAGCATCGAGCCAAGCCGGCCCGCGGCAGCCAACTGCATGGCATTCACATGATTGCCGGACTCGGGGTTTACGGCCGCAAACACGCCTTGATCGCCCTTGGCAGGCGGCGCGGGAAGGGCATCGCCGGTATCGTTGTATTGAACGAGTTGCCCGATTTTTTCTTCAAGCGTCATCTGGCGAAGCAGGCGATCCACTCGGGCCTCGAGGATTGGATCGGCGAGCTGAGCGTTGGATGGATGCGCGGTTTTCCCCGCATCGTGCGTTGGAGCCGGTTTGGCGGCTTGTGCCGCTGCATTCGGCTCGCATCCGGCCATTACCAGCAATACGACGGTACCGAAAAGAAGGCCGCGGAAGCAGAAATTCTCCGAGAGACTCGCGCGACGCGTATTCATGAAAACGCCACGGTGGCAGCACTTCGATTTCATTCGTGGCACAAATTCTCTCCAGATGCGCAATCGGATGCGCCCAAGATGATTCTCTCACCCTTAACTATTGAGGATGGTCAAATGAGAACATCTAATGAATCGTGCCGGTCTCGATAATCTTCGAGCCCCATAGATTGTATAAGGCGGGCAAGGTCATGCCTTGTAGCGATCGCAGCCGCTTGCCTCGGTGAGCCTTTGCCTCCCGAGCTGGCGTCAAAGTGAGTGAGAGGATCGGATGACTCGGCAGGACAGAGGAAAGACGATCAACCGGCGCTGGGTACTGAAAACGATGGCAGCGTCCGTCGGCTGTGCGCTGGCGCCCGGGGACGTGGCATTTGCACGCGATTCCTGGCGGCCCGGCAAAGAGGATGAAGCTTTCCTCGACGATCTTGTACGTCAGGGCTGCCTGTACTTTTGGGAACAAGGCCACCCGGTCACAGGACAGGTTCTCGACCGGGCTCGCAATGACCTGAATGGCGCGCGCGATAACCGGCGCAAGGCCAGCATTGCCGCCACGGGCTTCGGATTGACCGCGCTATGCATCGCCGACCATCGCCGCTACTTGCCTCATGCGCAGATTGTGGAACGGGTGAGGACCGCGCTGGACTGGCACCTGAATCACATGCCGGAGGTGCACGGATTCTTTTCGCATTTCACCGATGTAGAAACCGGAGCGCGCCGTCCCGGCTCGGAAATCTCCTCCATCGACACGTCCCTTCTGCTTTGCGGGATACTGACCGCGCGCGCGCACTTCAAGGACGAGCAAATCCGGCGATTGGCCACGGAGATCTACGAGCGAGTGGATTGGCCATGGATGCTGAATGGTGGCAAGGCGTTTTCAATGGGCTGGCAACCGGAGTCGGGCTTCCTGGCGGCGCGCTGGAACCGCTACTGCGAACTGATGATGATCTATCTGCTCGCGATCGGTTCTCCCACGCATCCCGTTGCGCCGGCGGCCTGGGACAGCTTTACTCGTCCGGTAATCCACTACGCGGGCTTCGACTACATCAGCGGTCTCGATGCGCTGTTTACGCATCAGTATTCACAGGCCTGGTACGACTTTCGAAACAAGAGCGACGCCTACGCCAATTACTTTTCGAACTCCATCACGGCCACGCGCGCCCATAAGGCGTTTTGCCTTTCGTATCCCAAGTGGTACAGCGAGCAATATTGGGGAGTCACCGCGTCGGACTCTGCCGGCGGCTATGCAGTCTGGGGCGGACCACCCGCCATGGGACCGCTGGACGGAACGGTTGTTCCTTGCGCGGCTGCGGGCTCATTGCCTTTCTTGCCGGCGGAATGTCTCGCGGTTCTGCGCGCGATGCGGTCGAAATGGGGCAAACAAGCCTGGGGCCGCTACGGGTTTGTGGACGCCTTCCATCCTGCCGCCAACTGGTATGACACCGATGTTCTGGGGATCGACCAGGGGATTTCGGTCCTGATGGCCGAAAATCTTCGCTCCGGGCTGGTTTGGAAGACCTTCATGCACAACAAAGAAACCACGATCGCCATGGAGCGAGCAGGCTTTCATGGTCAAGGTTTGAAAGGTTGAGTTAGATAGAAATGGTGCTTCGGGTGGAATTACATTCCATCCAAAGCACCAAATCGTGCCGTGTTCAGAACTGGAAGCGCGCAGTCAATTCAAGCACGCGGCCTGCATCGCCGCTCTGCGATTCTCCGAAAGTTGCGCTCTGAATGTTGGAACCGCCGCTGTTGAAGGTAATCGGAGCCAGTTGAAGAATGTTGAAGATGTTGTAAGCGTTCACCTGCAGACGCAGCAGCACAGGACGGTCGAAGGGATTGAACGTCGTCTCCTTGGCGAAGCTCATATCGGTATCGAAGTAGCAGGGGCCGCGGAAGCTGTTGCGGCCGATGCCCGGCACATAAAACGGAGCATTTACGCTTGTCGGCGGAGTTGTGTCGAAGTACGCTGGACCGCCTTTGGGGAAGTTCGAGCCGGTTTCCCAGGCGCTGTTCGAGCAGCTTGAACCTGCGCCTCCGTAGTAGGCCAGCGGACGCGTTGGACCCACCAGGTTCGCTCCGGTGATCAGTTCGTTTGCCTGCAGGTCATACGTTACCGGCGTCCATGGGAAGCCCGTGTAGTAAGTCACGATGCCATTGACCTGCCAGCCGTTGGCGATCGCCTTCATCGCGTCGCTGCCGGAATGCACATGCGGAACTTCATACACCGCCGTGCCAACGATGCGCTGGTGCACATCGTAATCGGATGGACCCCATTCCGAAGTGTTGTTGGCGGGATTGGTCTGGTTGGCATTGGAATCTGCCGCGTCCCCGTTCGACACCTGGTCCAGTGACTTCGACCATGTGTAATACGCGGAGAGATAGAGGCCGTGAGCCGTGTGCCGCGTAAAGTTGACATTCAGCGCGTTGTAAGACTGATTGGAGTCTGTCTGCGCGAAGTATGCGGCATACACCGGTGTGATTGCCGTTGTGCCGCTGCAGTTTGCGGTTGCCGGATAGCATTGCGAGTTAGTGAAGTTCTGATTCACGAGCCGGGCATAATGACGGCCAACGCTGCCCGTATAGCCCATAGTGCCGACAATGCTGTAAGGCAATTCGTACTGCACATCCAGCGAGTACAGATAGCTCATTGGCTGCCTGGTGTTTGGGAAAGCGCCGTAGACCTCGTAGCTCTCATTATTGACAACGCAATGTCCTGCGGTAGAGCCGTACTCGCAGGGAAACCCTGTGGTTGGATTAATGCCCAGAGAAAGCGCGGGATTGATCGGGTAACTGGACGGCGATGTGTTTGCTCCCATTTCGTACTTGATGCCCGCCGAGTTGCCATTGCCCGCGCAGCAAAGGCCGAAGTTGGCTACGCCGGGCCCATCTTCGAGTGCGTTGTTGAAGAGCGCGATGTCCAGGTGGTTGTAGGCCATGGCAAACCCGCCGCGGATGACCAGCTTCTGCCTTAGAGCGGGTGGCGTATAAGCAAAACCAACCTTGGGAGCCAGGTTATGCGGCTGCGAATTCCAAAGATTGTTGCGGAGCTGGAGCGTGATGCCGCTGAGCTGCTGGCCCGGCGCCGGGCCGAGCACCGGATAGTTGATCATTGAACCCTTGTTGTGTAGTGGCGTGAAGTATTCCCAGCGCAGGCCCATATTGAGAGTCAGATTGGGCGTTGCCTTCCAATCGTGCTGCACATAGCCGGCGATGTCATCCGAGCGGAAGTACCGTTGCGTCAGGGGAGTGCCGCCGGTCAGCGGGTTGGCTTCGATTTGCTCGTAGATCGGCGCGTCGTTGGCCATTGTCCACAGGCCCTGCATGGCATAGGTCGGCCTCTGGTCGCCGAGCAGATTGTCGTTGTCCTGTTCAAAGCGCACTTCAGCGCCCGCGCGGATCACGTGCGTGCCCCAGGCGTGCGTCACCATGTCGCGCACTTCGTAGGTGTTTTCCGCATAGAGCGAGGGCGTCGTCGAGCCGGCGTATGCGCCAAATTGAATTGGCCAGGGCAACGTCTGCACATTGATGTACGGAATGCCGAAGTTGGTCACGCCAGCCGCATCCCTCACTCCGTTATCCGCAAACCGGGTGCCGTTGGCGCGCGCTTCGTTCAGCCAGCTGGATGAGAACGTGTGAATGTAGATGGCCGTCGCAGCCGAGTTGAGCGGCTTGAAGGGAATATCTCCCTCCGGCCGAGATCCGGCCGCGCCGCTGACGCCATAGTTGTCCAGCTTGGTAAAGTAGACGCTTCCCGCCAGGTGGTCTTTGGAAGTCATATCGTAGTCCCCGCGCGCGTTGTACTGGTTGCCGCGGCTGTGGGCAGGCACATAGAGCTCGGCATTTTCAACGTCGGCAATGCCGTCCAGGCCGCCGCCAAGCTGCGTATTCGCCGGGAAAACTCCAATCTGCGATGCGCCGCCGGGCGTGAGCGAGCCGATATCGAGGCCCCCGGTGACAACGTTGCAATTCACTCCCACGGTCAGGCCGGCGCAACTGGGAGTCAGGACCGCCCGAATACGCGGCACCACATTCGCGGAGCCTAGAATCGCCGCGCTCACACCACCGGCGCGATTGGCCACCACGGCTGAGCGATATTGCGACGTCTCCACGTAGGAACTCGCAAAGGTGTTGTTGGCGGTGGTGAAACCTGCCCAGGAAACAAAGAAGAATAGTTTCTCCTTGACGATCGGGCCGCCCAGTGAAGCTGCCCAACTGCGCTGATCGTTGTCCACAACCTCTGGCGGCGCGTTCGAGGGGCCGCCCCACTTGTTAGCTGAATTCAGTCCCGCTTCGTCATATAGGCCAAACATCGAGCCGTGAAGGCTATCGGTGCCGCTCTTGGTAACGATCTTGATCTGCGCGCCGGAATTGCGCCCGTCGGATGCATCGTAGGAAGTGGAGACCACCGTCATCTCCCCCACAGCTTCCTCATTGGGTGAAACCACGGCTGAGCCGCCATGAGTGAGCGAGTTCACGCTCACGCCGTCCACCATGAAGTTGTTGTCGGCCTGGCGCTGGCCGGCCGCGGCAATCTGAACCTCGTTCTCGGTCTGAAAGATCCCGGAGTTGGAGCCGCCGGGGCCCGCGGCATTGGGAAGAAACACGGCTTGGCCGGTGCCGCTGCGAGCGCCGGTGCCTGTAATGCCGGGCGCGGTGCGCAGAAGTTCGTAGGGGTCGGAGCCAATGGTGGGCAAGCGCTGAATCTGCTCACTGTCGATGGTCGTCCCAATGCTCGCATCCGCCGTTTCGAGCAGCGGAACAAGGTCGCCGTTCACCTGAACCGACTCCGTGGTCCCGCCCGGTTCGAGCGTGATGTTCACATTCCGCGGGGTTTCAGCCTCCAGGGCCAGATTGGTCACGTTGTTTTTCTTGAACCCATCAGCCGTAACCACGAGCGAGTATTGCCCCGGCGCCAGTTCGTTGAAGTGATAAGCTCCCGTGTCATTCGTGATCGAAACTTGGATCGCCTGCGTCGCTGCGTTGGTCAGCGTTACCGTCGCGCGGGGAATGCTCGCTCCGGTCTGATCGAGCACTGTACCGGCGAGGCTGGCGCCGAACTGGGCGTAAACGGGCAGAGCTGAGATGAGCAGCAGCAAGATCGCGCCCGTCCAGCCAGAGATCATAGCGCGCAAAGGTCTGTCTTCTCTCCGGTTTTGAATTGTCAAACTTATTGAATCGGTCGATTGCATTGTGGCCTCCTGGGGACTGGTTGCTATGGCTCTAATCGGTCCGCCGCATTTGTGTAGAAGCGTTATGTGTTCTCTTGCAAGCCCCGCACAACCAACTCCGCAACTGCGAGCGGACGGCGTCTGGGAACTCGCGTCGTGCCTCCCGGGTTCGATCGAAGAAATCTCAGATCGAAGCGGCGTGAGAAAAGCACGCGCACGCAATTTCGCATCCACGCCGTACGCGTAGTTAGATGCATAGTTGGGTTTACGTGGATTTCCGGCCAGAATCTGTATCGAATTGCTCAGTTTCGAAGAAGATTCCGCCCGGGGTTTTCGATTTGGGGTCAATCGGCTCCCGGACCTCCTGATCGAAAATGCAATCGAGCCTTTGGCCGCTCCTGGGGAGAGATTCAGGCCGGAAGGAGAGGATGTGGTTCAGGATGGAGCAAACCGTCCGCGCGCAAAAGCAGGCCGCTGTAGGCTTCATTCGCTTGAACTGGCTTGTAGAGGCTGTGCGCCGGTAAACTGCACTGCCGCCGGTCCGCCGCAGGCCGTGCTATCGTTGACCCGCTGCATTGGAGGTTTCAATGGCGCGACGCTGCGTTCCTCGTCTTTTCGTTCCGTTGGTTCTCTCGCTCTTGCCGGCGTGCTCGTTTGCAAGGACGGTCGTGTTCTGGCAACCCGGATTTCCGGTGGCGGATTCTCCTGCGCCGAATGAAGCGGAATTGCGCGCAGCATTTGTCGGCGCGGAATTTGCGAATGCTGCCGATCTGCCCGGCGCCCTGGCCGCCGCGGACACTCGCTTGCTGGTGCTGCCCTTTGGATCGGCGTGGCCAGGGGCGGACTGGGAAGCAATTCTGCAGTATCTGGATCGCGGGGGAAACCTGCTCACCCTGGGCGGCAAGCCGTTCACGCGCGCGGCTTACGAGGATGCGAGCGGATGGCATCTGCGCGCGGAGAGCGCGGCGCAGACGCTGGAACTGTTCATCGACGGGTACCAGCAGACGCCGGGCTCCGGCGGGCTCAAGTTCACGCCCAACGGCGACGTGTTTCCGCAGCTTGCTTCGTTCGGATGGCGCCGGGCGTTCAGCCCGGTGGTGCGGCTTTCGGTGATTGATTACGATGCGACTGGTGGCGCGACCGGAGGCGAGGATATGGATCTGACCACGCTCGCCTGGGGCGAACGCGGCGGGCACAAGCTCGCGGCCCCGGTGCTTGAGCTCGACCATAACGCGTATCGGTTCGTTGGTGGGCGATGGATCATGGTTGTGTGCGAGCCGGATGCTGATTTCTTCAGCAACGGGGAACTGTTGGCGGCCCTTGCGGAATTGGCGGTACGAACGAGCGACCGATTCGCCTTCAGGCCACGCGTACCGCTCTTTGTGCAGGGTGAAGCGTTGGAGTTCGATTACGCTTCCTTCGATTCGCCGGCGGCTCAGCCCGCCGGCGAGCAACTCCACGTTCGAGTGACCTCAGAAGACGGCGCGGTGCATTATGACCAGACCGATCCGGCGGAACAGGCGATCACTCTGCCCGAAAGCGCGGCCGAAGGCAACGGCTTGCACAGTGTCGAAGCCACGCTGCTCCGCGACGGGAAGCCGCTGCGGACGTACCGGTCCGGATTCTGGATGCGGGACTGGCAGTATCTGCTGTCGGGGCCCAGGCTGACCGTGGGCACTGACTATTTCGAGTTGAACGGCAAGCCGCTCCCGGTGGTTGGGACGACGTATATGTCCGGGGATGTGTCGCGGCTCTACCTCATGCTGCCGAACGCATACGTGTGGGATCGCGACATGGCTCAGATTCATGCGGCCGGACTCAACATGATCCGCACGGGGCTGTGGACGGCCTGGCAACACCTTTTGGCTCCCGACGGACACATGAGCGAGCCGGCAATGCGATCGGTGGAGGCGTTTCTGATGTGCGCCCGGCACAACGAGCTGCCGGTGCAGTTCAATCTGTTTGCGTTCTACCCCGACGAGTTTGGCGGTGAGAATGGCTACCTCGATCCGGCCGCGCTCAACTCGGAATCGCTCTACGCTCAATCGCTGGTGGAGCGCTTTCATGCGGTGCCGTTCCTGGCCTGGGACCTGATCAACGAGCCCAGCGCGAACAAGAACCTGTGGCGGACCCAACCCGATTTCGATCCATTCGAGCAAGCGGCGTGGCGCAAGTGGATTGCGGATCGCTATCCGGACCGCGCGAAACTGCTCCAGGACTGGGCTGAACCGTCGCTGGGGATCGGGCGCGATTTAGAGGCGCATCCGACGGCCATGGGCACGGAGATGGCGGCCGAAGATCCACTGGCGCTCCCCAGGGCCGGCGCGTTTTCACCCGATGCGGTAACGAGCGGCTTCAATCCGCTTAAGGATTACGACTACGCGCTCTTCACTCAGTCGGTGTTCACCAGTTGGGTGAGCAGAATGCGAACCCTGATTCGCAGTACCGGCTCGGAGCAATTGATTACTGTCGGTCAGGATGAAGGCGGCGTAGCGGGACGCGTATCGCCCGCGTTTTATTCGCCGCAGATCGACTTTACGGCGGTCCACACGTGGTGGGACTATGACGCGATCCTGTGGGCTTCACTGGCGCCGAAGCTTCCCGGCAAGCCGATGCTGGTACAGGAGACGGGAGAGCAGCGCAGGCTTACGCTCGACGGCCAAATGCGTTTCAGCGCACAGGTGGAAGCCTGGCAACTGGAGCGCAAGATCGCCATCGCATTTGCGCAGGGCGCCGGAGCGCTGGAATGGGTGTGGAACGTGAATGCGAACATGGCCAACGACAATGAAGTCCCGATCGGCGCCGTGCGCCCGGACGGAACGGAGAAGCCGGAAGCGGAGGTGCTGGCGGGCTTCGCCGCGTTCGCGAACAAAAGTCCGCAAAGCTTCACGAAAATCGAGCCGCCGGCGGTAACGATGGTCACGTCGCAAGCGCTGCTGTACTCGATCTTGGGCGGCCTGGCGCTGGACACGCAGAAGCATGCACTGCGCGCAATGGCGTACTGCGATCACACGCCGCTGCGGATGTTGCCGGAGAATCGGCTGGCAGAACTGGGAATGCCGAAGCTGGTGTTTCTGCCGTCGGCCCAGGGGCTGACGGACAAGGCATGGGGCGAACTGCTGGATTACGCCGAGAGCGGCGGAACGCTGCTGGTGACGGGCCCAGTCGATCGCGACGAGCATTGGCAGCCGGTGAACCGGACGGCAGACCTGGGAGTGACGGCAACAGTCGCCCCGTTGGCGGTGCGTGGGTCGGCATTGACGCTGCCGAATGGGAGTACGTATTCGCTCGGATTCCCAGCCGGCGTGCAGCAGGCGGCAACATGGACCATGCGCTTCGCCGATGGGAAATCCGTGGAAATCGTTCCTCATGGCAAAGGCCGG
>JBEKWT010000073.1:0-10566 GCA_049512795.1 Occallatibacter sp. | reverse complement strand
GCTTGCGTGCGCGGCCCGAGTCACAATGGCGCCGGAAGAAAATTCCCCGGAAGCAGCGGATCTCTGAAGCCTTGCAAGTGGCCATGGCAATCGCAACACTGCTATTGGTTGGGCTGGAAATCTATACGCATCCGATCGTGAATCACGGGGCGCCGGCGTTCTGAGATCGCGCGTGGGTCGCACGATCTCCCATGCTTTCGTCCGATGCGCGGACGAAACAGATGGGGCAAGCAGGGTTCGTGCGATCCCAGGTCCCCAAATGCGAGGGACCTGGGGCACCCATGGATTTACGGCCCTGACATTTCCATTTCTTTTTCGAGCCGCTCGTGGAGCCGCTCGCTGAATCCCGCAGGCAGCTCGAAGACCCGACCATCCGCGTAGAGCACGACAACGTTGCGCGTGGAATCGAGCACCGCGGAGCAGATCTCGCACGTTTCAAGATGTGCGTCGATCTCAGCGCGCAGCTCCACACCCACCTCGCCATCGATGTAGGCGGAGATGTGCTCCCACACGTGTTTGCAGTCGATCCTCATCTTCCCAACCCAAACAGCTTGCCCCGCTTGGGCGCAAACCCTTTCAACCGCGGCGCCAGGCTGCGCTGCAAAAGCGCCCTCGCCCGGTGAAGACGGACCTTGACGGCTCCCTCGGTGATGCCGAGCGCGGCGGCGGTCTCACGGACGTCCATCTCTTCGATGTCTCTGAGCAGCACGACGTTACGGTAAATCTCGGGCAGACCGTCGATTGCCTGGCGCAACAGGGCCGCCAGCTCTTTTTGCTCCAGTGCCTGGCCGGGAACCTCGCGCCAACTGGTCAGGATGGCCGGTGTAAAGTCGCCCGCCTGGTCGTCGCTGAGCGCGTCAAGCGAGTCCTCGCGCCGCGTATCGGCCTTGCGCAGCCGGCCAAGGCCCTCATTGCGCGCGATGGAGAGCGCCCAGGTGCGGAACTGCGACTCACCGCGAAAGAGTTGGAGGTTGCGGTAGATCTTCAGGACCGTCTCCTGCGCTGCGTCTTCGGCCTCGGCCTCGTTGCGCAGGATCGACATCAAAAGGAAGTAGATGGGGCGCTCACAGGAGCGAATCAAATCGTGAAAAAGCTGCTTTTCCCCGGCCAGAATGCGGCGGATACAATCGGCCTCGAACTCCGGATTGGGTGCGTTCTTCATCGTTCTTCGGGTTCGATCCAGCCGGGAGGACCGCGCTAAGCTGCTCCTTAAAATGAACTATACCGTGGCCGGCCACCGAGCCCTCTGGCCCAACGGAAGGCCGCTTTTTGCCTCAACTTTCACCAATCCTAAAGATTCCTTGCGAAAAAAACACGGTTTGGGCTGTACAATCCCTGACATAGGAGACCTATGGCCGGAGATATGCAAATTACGTGCAGCGACTGCGGGCAGGAATTTACCTTCAGCTCTGCCGATCAACAGTTTTTTCAGGAACGCGGTTACTCGACACCAAAGCGTTGCAAGCCTTGTCGCCAGGCAAAGAAGGCCGATCAGGGGGGATCCGGCCACCGTTCGGCTCCTTCACAGGGAACACCTGTGATTTGTTCGGGTTGTGGCCAGCCTACTACTGTTCCTTTTGAGCCGCGTGGCGATCGCCCGGTCTATTGCCGCGATTGCTACACGGCGCGTAAGGGGACCGGGGGCGGCGGCGGGCGTGGGCGCTGACCGCGAGTAGCAACGCGGGCCGGTTCACTGGTTGCAACACGTGGCGGCCGCACCTTCCGCCACGCTTGATCGGGATGTGTGCGGGAAAGCTGTGCCTTGGCGATCGCCGCGGTCGCCGATTCCCTTGATGCTCCGTAACCGCCCGTGACCTGCAAGTTTTCCCGACCTCTGTATCGATTCGACGAGACGGGCCTCTCCTAGGGAGCGAGAACTTGTTCCCTGCGCTGGCCGAACGCGGGTTGACTTCCCTTGTTCGAATCACGGATGAGCGCGAACTCGTGTTGGACAGAAGCCCTTGCGCCCGATAAACTAACGCTCACGGACCCCCCCTCACCATCCGTGTACATAAGGAAACCTTCCAAGGCCATGGTCTCCCAGCTCTCGTTCACCGGATTCGCCTGGAAGAATCTACGGCGCCGGCGCCTCAGAACGCTGCTCACCCTGTGCGGGATTACGATGGGGATAGGGGCATTTGTGGCATTGGTTGGATTTTCGCGCTCGTTTGAACACGAATGGCTGAGGCTTTACCAGAGCTCCGGCACCGACATCGCTGTCGTCGAGACAAGTTTCTTCAATAGCTCGCTGGACGAATCGCTGGGCGCGAAAATCAAAGCTCTTCCCGAGGTGGCCCAGGTAGCGCCGCTGATCTTCAACCTGATGGATATTACGCCCGACGTCAACGCGCTGGTTTACGGATGGCCGGCCGATTCTTACGAGTTCGATTCACTGAAATTCACTTCGGGGCGCCCCTTTCACGGCAACCAGCCGGAGATTGTGCTGGGCGATATGCTGGCGGAAAACATGAATAAGAAACCCGGCGATACGGTCACCATTCTGGGCGAGACCTTCACCGTGACGGGAATCTTTCACGGGGGCACGGCGCTGGAGGCCGGCGCGGTGATTATGCCGCTCGCACAGATGCAATTGATCGCCAGCAGGGAGGGAAAAGTGACTGCGTTTCATGTGCGACTTCTTCCCACGCCCGCCGGCGAATCGTACGACGAATACGTCAAGCGCGCTCAGAAAGAAATCGATGCCCTGGAGCCCGGCGTCCGCGCCGAAGCTGCCGCGGAACGCGCGGGCAACAACCAGATTGTGGCCCTCGCGCACTCGGTTGCGTGGGGCACGTCGTCTATTGCTCTACTGATCGGCATCGTGGGCATCGCCAACACCATGGCCATGTCGGTATTTGAACGCACGCGCGAGATCGGCATCCTGCGCGCACTGGGCTGGAAGGGCCGGCATGTGATTCTGCTCATCCTGACTGAGGCCACAGGTTTGGGCTTTGCCGGCGGCTTGCTGGGTATCGTTGTAGGATGGGGCGCATTACGAATTCTTTCGATCATGCCGCAGACCGCGAGCGTGGTCTCGACTTCTGTCTCGCCGATTCATCTGGTCGAGTCGCTTCTCATCGCCGTAGGCTCCGGGCTCGTGGCTGGAGCGTATCCCGCGTGGCGCGGCGCCCGGCTTTCGCCAGTGGAGGCATTGCGCTATGAGTAGCCCCATCCTCGAAGGGCGTGAGCTTGTGAAGAGCTACGACGACGGGCGCGTCGCGGCCTTGCGCGGCGTGGACATCACGATCGAGGCCGGCGACTACGTCACCATCAGCGGACCGAGCGGAAGCGGTAAATCCACATTGCTGCATATGCTAGGCGGGCTCGATGTGCCCGAAAGCGGTGAGGTTCTGTTCCGGGGATCAATTCTGGGGAAAACGGTCGATCTGGACACCTATCGCTCCTGCCAGGTCGGATTTATCTTCCAGGCCTTTCACTTGCTGCCCACGCTTCGGGCCGTTGAGAATGTGCAAGTGGCGATGCTGGCGAAGAATAGCCGCGCCAACCATCGCCTGGAGCGAGCGTCGGCGCTGCTTGAGGAGATGGGCCTCAAGGATCGCATGAAGCATTTTCCGAATGAGCTCTCCGCCGGCGAGCGGCAGCGCGTGGCGATTGCGCGCGCCCTGGCCAACGATCCGGCTATTCTTCTCGCCGACGAGCCAACGGGCAACCTGGACAGCGTGAACTCGGCGAACATCATGGAGATTTTGCGCGGCATTCGGGAGACTCGCGGCATGACGCTGGTGATTGTGACCCACGAGAACGAGATTGCCTCGAGCGCTCCGCGTCACATTCGCATCCGCGACGGAAGGATCGAGGCATGAGGGCCGCGCGTGCGGCCCGGTATGCGGGACTCATTGCCGCGCTGGTTCCGGCGTTGTGGGCGCAGACCGCGAACGTTAACGATCTCTTCGCCACGGCTCGCAAGCAGATCGAAACCTCCGACTTTCGCGTTACCGGCCATCTGGTCACGATCGATGCCACTGGCGCGCGCGTGAACTATCCGATTACCATCAAAACGCGCTGGTTTCCCGGCGAGCTGCGCGAGTTTGTCGATCTTGGGCAGCCGGCCTCGACACACACCGATCTGCGCGAGCACATTCTTCTCAATATGAGCACCAACGGCGACCACATGATCCAAATCGCCCATCCCGGCGAAACATCCGTCCATAGCGTACCTTTTGAAAAGTGGAACGCTCATCCGCTCGGTCCTGGATTTGACTACGAGGACTTCCTCGAGCAGCAGTATTTCTGGCCGGGACAATCCACCGAGGGCCAGGCCAAATTCGGCGCGCGCAATTGCGACGTCATCAAGAGCACTCCGGGCCCTGCCGATCGGACGCACTACGCGCAAGTGAAAACATGGATCGATCCCAGCATCGGGTTCCCGGTTTACGTTGAGAAAATCGTCAAGGAAACAGGAACGGTGAAGGAGTTTACCTCGTACGGCGTGCGCCAGGAAGAAGGCCACTGGTTCGCGCACCAGATCGAGGTCAAGTCACGCGGCCAGGCAGGATCGACGCTGCTCATTTTCGACCGAGGCAGCGCCAACGCAAAACTCACTTCCGCCGATTTCAGCCCGGCAGCACTCACCCACTTCTAGGAGACGCATGCACGCCGCCCTTTGGATCGCCGCCATTGCAACAGGCTTGCTCGCGACCGGTGTGCTCTACGAACGGATCGGCGATTGGCGCGACCGGCGGCGCTACGCCGGATCGGGGCGCTGGGTGCCAATCGCGAACGGAGCCAAACTCTACCTCTTTGAACTGGGCATGGGCGAGCCTACGGTTCTGTTTGAAGCCGGGATCGGCGCCACGCATCTCAACTGGCGAGCCATTCAGGAAGCGATTGCCGAGTCTTCGTGCGCGGTCGCGTACGACCGCTGCGGTTTGGGCTGGAGCAGCCGTTGCCGCACAGCGCGTACGCCCGGCAACGTCGCCAATGAATTGCACGAGATGCTCGACCGCGCTGGGCTCAAGCCGCCCTTCGTTCTGGTTGGGCACTCGTTTGGCGGGCTCGTGATGCGCCGTTACGCGTTGCTCTATCCCGGCGAGGTCGCCGGCGTTGTGCTCATCGATCCCATGCGCTGCGATCAATGGCCGCCGCTCGACCCCACAAAGCAATCGCAACTCGATTTGGGCCGCAGGCTCATCCGCTTCGCGATGCCCGTCGCTTCCTGCGGACTCGCGCGCCTGCTGGTCAGCCTGTTGTTCTGCCGCGCGAGCCACGTTTCAGATCAGATTGTCGGAGCTGCCGGGGCCCACAAGCTCCACGTCCTGACGCGGATCAAGACT
The DNA here is from genome assembly GCA_049512795.1 of Occallatibacter sp. Classification (GTDB taxonomy): domain Bacteria; phylum Acidobacteriota; class Terriglobia; order Terriglobales; family Acidobacteriaceae; genus Telmatobacter. The sequence continues at coordinate 5,272 of JBEKWT010000073.1, read as the reverse complement.
GAAGTGGGAAAGATGCCACGGAAGGTGTGGCCTGCGGTTGCGGCTCACTGGTCGCGCCCGGGATTCTACGCGGGAATTCGCAGCCATATTGTTTCGATTCCCGCCACCGTGACGGAAATGGATGCCGTTCCGCCAATCCATGAAATTCCTGTCACCGTGCTGACACCCGGCAATGCTGCGCCGCTCTCACAGGAACAGCTCAATCGAATCGGCGACAGCATTCACCAGGTCATCGCCCGAGAGAGCGAGCACTGGATTCATCTTGACGAACCCGATCTGGTGATCGATTCCATTCGCGCCATGGTGGCCGCCACGGTTTCTGAAACCGCTGTCGCCGACTGAGCCCCTCACGGGTGCCGCTGGCGCGCCCTAGCCTTTGCATCGTGCAGTGTCGTGCGTCGGCCGTCACATCTTTCCAACAAAAACCACTCTAACCTGTAACAAAGTCTCTTTTTATGGCTTTGTAGAGATGGGAAGCGAGTGCCCAATGGAAGTAAAAGTGTCGCACATTGAAGGCGTAAAGTTCGATATTCACACGCGGTCGCACAAGATTACATGCGATCAACCGGTAGAGAATGGCGGCGCGGACTCCGGCATGACTCCGCCTGAACTCCTGCTCGCTTCGCTCGGTTCCTGCGCGGCTTTTTATGCCGCGGAGTATTTAAGAACGCGCAAGCTGGCGCAAAGCGGAGTCGAAGTTTCGGTGACCGCGGAAAAGCTGCTAAAGCCGGCGCGGCTGGGCGATTTCCACGTCGTGGTTACGAGCCCCGTCTCGCTCACAGCCGAGCAAACCGAAAGCATGATGCGTTGCGTGCACAGTTGTCTGGTTCATAACACTCTCATTTCGCTGCCAGCGATCAAAATCGAGATTGCTGCCGGGGTGTTGCAGTAGCTTCTTGATTACCAACGAGGCGCAACTCAACGAGACGCAGGCGGAAATCGCCAACACTTCCGAGCACAACGAAGCGCGGATTACGGGAAGCTGACAGCGGGGAGCCGTTTTTCCACTCCCCATTACCAGTCGCTAAGAGATGCGCACGCTCTTGCCGCGCGAAAGCACAGAGGCCTTTCGGCGCCCCTTGGAGGCGTGGTCGATCTGCTTCCAGAAGCCGATGAAATAGTCGACCGCTGAGATGGTTGCGACCAGTGCGGCAAAATAGATTGCCGCGACGGCGTACCAGTAGACCGGGATCGTGACCACGCCGATCTGCCAATGATGCCAGCGATGCGCCAGCACAGCCGAAACCACGGAGACGATCTGAACGACGGTCTTCAGTTTTCCCAGTTCGCTGGCCGTGATCGTGAAGCCTTCAGACGATGCGATCGAACGCAGCCCGGAGATGAGAAACTCGCGGCCGACGATGACCACCACGATCCACACCTTGACCACCTGCGGATTGTAGGCGACGAGAGCGACGAAGGCCGCCGTCACCATGATCTTGTCGGCCAGCGGATCGAGCAGCATTCCCATGGTAGTGATCTGTCCGCGCTTGCGGGCAAGATAGCCGTCGAGGCCATCGGTGATGGACGCGAGCACAAAGAGAATCGATGCCAGTATCTCTTGCGTTCCGCTCGGCCCTGCCCAGGGGAAATGCGGCGAAAGAATCCATAGGAACAGCGGGATCATGATGATCCGCGTCATGGTGATGGAGTTGGGCAGATTCATCTCGGGCCGCGCCACACTCTCTCGTCGCTGGTAGCGTGACACCATTATTGCACCGGAGACAAATTCGCGCGCCCGACAGAAGGTTACTTTCGGCTGGAAGGCGCCGTTGGAAGAGACCGCGCGGCCGCTTCCCGACTTGCGCTAAAAGGAATGGCGGGAAAAGCTCAATGCTCATCCCGCCAGGTTTGTTGTTGCCTCGCACCCGTCTTGCTACGCGTAGAAGCCGCGCTGCTTGATGGTGTATGCCACGCGATCGATTGCCAGCATGTAGGCCGCGATGCGATTGTTCACGTCGTGCGCGTCGGCATAGCGCACCACGTCGTCGAAGCTATCGCGCAGGATGGTCTCCAGCTGCTCGTTCACAACCGCTTCCTTCCAGAAATACCCCTGGCGGTCCTGCACCCACTCGAAGTAGCTGGCGGTTACGCCGCCGGCGTTGGCCAGAATGTCGGGCACAATGAAGATGCGCTTTCCTGACAGAATCTCGTCGGCCACCGCGGTGGTTGGCCCGTTGGCGCCCTCCACAATGATGCGCGCCTTCACCTTATCCGCATTGCGGCTGGTGATCACGTTTTCGGTCGCGGCGGGGATCAGAATCTCGCAATCGGCCAGCAGCAGTTCTTCGCTAGGCATGGCTTCCGCGCCGCGGAATCCGAGAATTGTATTGTTGCGATACTTGTACTCGAGCAGTTGATGAATATCGATGCCGCCTGCGTTGTAGAGGCCGCCGTCGCGTTCCGCGACACCCACAATCTTGAAACCCTCTTCCTGCATCAGTCGCGCGGCGTTCGAGCCCACGTTACCAAATCCCTGGATGACGACCCGACAGCCTTCGACGTCCATGCCCAGGTGGCGCAGGCTCTCGACGCACACCACCTTTACTCCGCGGCCCGTGGCTTCAATGCGCCCCCGCGAGCCGCCGATGTTCAGCGGCTTGCCCGTCACCACGCTGGTTACCGTCTTGCGCATGTGCATGGAGTAGGTGTCCATGATCCACGCCATGGTTTGCTCGTTGGTGTTCACGTCCGGCGCGGGAACATCCTTCTCCGGCCCGATGAACTCGATGATCTCCGACGTGTAGCGGCGCGTCATGCGCTCCAGCTCACCATTGCTCATATTGTGGGGCTCGCAGATAATGCCCCCTTTGGCGCCGCCGAAGGGAATATTCACCACCGCGCACTTCCATGTCATCCAGCTCGCCAGCGCGCGCACTTCGTCCAAGGTGACATCGGGAGCGTAGCGAATTCCGCCCTTGCACGGCCCGCGCGCCATGGAGTGCTGCACGCGAAAACCGGTGAACATGTCGATCATTCCGTTGTCGAGAGCCACCGGAAAGTGAACGATCACCTCCCGCGACGGCGAGCGCAGCACCTTCCAAAGTCCCTCATCGAGATTCAGCTTGCGCGCGGCAAAATCGAAGCGCGCGCTTTGCGCTTCCCAGGGATTGATTTCCTGATCCAATGTGACGCTGGTATTTCCGGTTGCCATATCTGGTCTCCATCTCCCGCTGCTTTTCCGGCCACACCGGATTCGGAATCAAAGTCCGCTTCTCAAGAATATAGTCGAGGCAGCGAATTTCTCTTGGTTTTTCGTGTCCGGCTCGTCGAATCCGCGCGGCTCTCTGCTTTTCTCGCGGCCGCGTTCGGTTCGGCTGCAATCGTCCGTTAGCCCAAACCTCAGTGAGTCTAGGCCCACCGGGGTTCGTCGTCAAGCGCACAGCTCGCCGCGGCGCCTCAGCCCGGATTCCGCTCGCAAAGGCGGAGCCGGGAAACCAACCGCACGGATTCGGTCCCAGTTCGTGCTGTTCCGGATCGCTAAGCTTGACATGTGCAGCGCATGCAAGTATGCTCATAGCATGGCGAAGATGATTCAAGTGCGAAACGTCCCCGAGGCCCTTCACCGCACTCTCAAAGTGAGAGCCGCGACTGTGGGAATGTCTCTTTCGGACTATTTGCTCGGGGAGTTCCGGGAAATCGCGGAGCGTCCTACTCTCGCTGAGTTCCGCGAGCGTTTGCATTCGCGCAAACCGCTCTCGGCCGCCCTCGACACTCCGGCCCTGTTGCGCGAAGCGCGCGCGGAACGATGATTGTCCTCGATGCCTCGGCGGCAATCGACTGGCTGCTCCAAACTCCTGCCGGAAAGCATATCGAGCACCGGATTTTTGCCCAGAGGGAATCTTTGCATACCGTGCATCTGCTCGATGTGGAATTTGCGCACGTTCTCCGGCGTCTTGTGCGCGAAGGAGCCCTGGCGAACAGACGCGCCGAGGAGGCAATCGAGGACCTGGGCGCCCTGAGCATGACTCGCTATCCTCCGGGATTGCTGCTCAAGCGCATCTGGCGGCTCAGACAAACGTTGAGCGCCTACGATGCAGCGTACGTCGCGCTCGCAGAAGAGTTGAACGCCCCTCTGATCACACGGGATCGGCGCATTGCAGCGGCGCCCGGCCATCGGGCCCAGGTTGAGGTTTTTTGAGCTGTCGGTCCTCGCCCGCGCTGCGGCGACTGCACCGCTCTCCGCGCACAAACAGTTACACTTAGGCTGTGAAAGCCTCCCAGCGATCCGCCCAGCCCAGCCGCAAGGAATTCCTGGACCTAGCCCGGACGCACACCCTCGTGCCCGTCTGCCGCACCCTCATGGCCGACCTGGAAACGCCGGTTTCGGCCTTTTTGCGCGCGGCTTGGGCTCAGCGTGAGTGCTTTCTCCTCGAATCGGTTGAAGGCGGCGAGCAGGTGGGCCGTTACACCTTCATTGGCCTCACGCCTTTCAAGCGCATCGTGGCGCGCGGGCGTCAGGTCGCGATCACCGAGGGCCGCAAGACCACCCGAATCGAGGGCGACATCTTTGCCGTTCTCCGCGACGCGCTCAGCGGCCACAAGCCAGCGCGGCTGCCGGGACTGCCACCATTCACTGCCGGAGCCGTCGGCTTTTTCGCTTACGACGCAGTGCGCCAGATCGAGCGGCTGCCCGAGCTGGCGAAAGACGAGCTGCACGTCCCCGACGCTTGCCTGCTCTTCTTCGACGAAGTTCTCGCCTTCGATCATGTGCGCAAGGAGATCATGCTCGTGGTCACGGCGGATGTGGCCAAAGGCAGCGCTGCCGCGGCTTACGATCGCGCCGTCGAACGCCTCGACCGTCTGGAGAAGCGCCTCGCGCAGCCGCTTCCGGACATTGGCCGGAAATGGGACCGCCAAGGGGTCCGCGAGAAGCCAGGCAAATCGTCGAAGCTCAAAGTAAAACATCGCACCTCGAAGAAGGATTATCTGGCCGCGGTCGAGCGCACCAAGGAATACATCCGCGCGGGCGATGCCTTTCAAGTCGTCGTCTCGCAGCGATTCGATGTCGAGCCTGGCGTGGACAGCTTTCAGGTCTATCGCGCGTTGCGCACCGTCAATCCCAGCCCCTACATGTTCTTCCTGCGTTTTGCGCCGGAAGGACCGTTGGGCGCGAGGGCAGCGTCCTCGCCGAAACGCTCGTCAAAAAGATCAAAAGGTTTGGAGAGCCCGCCGCTGGAATTAGCCGGCTCATCGCCCGAATTGCTGGTGCGCGTCAACCAGGGCAGAGTCGAATATCGGCCGATTGCGGGCTCGCGCCCGCGCGGCGCCA
>JBEKWT010000072.1:0-10634 GCA_049512795.1 Occallatibacter sp. | reverse complement strand
TGGAGGCGCGGCCACAGGGCCTGAACCTGGGTGCGAAGGGCGGCGATATCGCCCGAATTATCAAGGACATAATCGGCCTGGGCGGCTTTTTCGGCGTCGGGAACCTGATGCGACAGGCGGTTGCGTGCATCGGATCTGATGGCGTCGAGGTTGGACCCCGCTGCGCTGCCAGACGATACGATGCGGGCGGCGTAGCGGGCGATTTTGAGATCGTCGGGCGCGGTGACGACGATGATGCGGTCGATGCGACGGCGCCAGTCGGCCAGGACACTCCCTTTTTCGCCGCGAGCGATCGCGTCGCGGACGACTTCAAAAATCAGCGCCGATTCGAGGACGGCGATGGCGGCGTGGTCGCGAGCGAAGACTTCTTCCATCCAGCGGCGCTGCGCCTCGATCACGGGCGGATGCACGATGGCGTTTAACTCTTGCAGGCGGCCATGGCGAAAGGCGAGATCGGCGAGACGGGCGCGGTTGAGATGACCGTCGGCGCCGACAATTTGCGGGCCGAAGTGCGTGACGATCTGGTCATAGACCTCGTGACCGGGCTCCATGATCGAGCGGCCGAGAGCATCGGCCTCGATGACCTGAGCGCCGAGCTCGCGCAGCATGGCGGCGACAGTGCTTTTGCCACTACCCAGACCGCCGGTAAGGCCGACGCGAAGCATGGGCTAGAGTCCTCGCCGCATTTTGGCGGCGCGCACAGTGTTGGACATCAACATGGCAATGGTGAGCAGGCCCACGCCACCGGGGACGGGCGTGTAAGCACCCGAGAGCTCGAAGGCTTTGGGGTCGATGTCGCCGATGACAACGGAGCCGCGCTTGGCAAATGCCGCTTCGCGTTTCTCGTTGCCCTTGAAGAATCGGTCGAATTCCTCGCGCGTGGTGAGGCGGTTTATTCCCACATCGATGAGCGTGGCGCCAGGGGTGACCATCTCCGGCGTGATGAAGCCGGGGCGGCCGATGGCGGCGACGAGAATGTCGGCCTGCTTCGTGATTGCCGGCAGGTCACGGGTCTTGGAGTGACAAATCGTCACGGTGGCGTTCTGGTGGAGCAGGAGCATGGCGACTGGCTTGCCGACGATGTCGCTGCGGCCGACGACGACGGCGTGCCGGCCTGCGATGGGAATGTTGCTGCGCTTGAGAATCTCTATGACGCCGGCGGGCGTGCAGGGCGCGAGCGCCGGACGGCCAGCGAGGAGACGGCCCGCGTTTACGGGATTAAAACCGTCGACATCCTTCGCGGGATCGACGGCGTCGAGGAGGGCCTTCGAGTCAACCTGCGCCGGGAGCGGCAACTGAATCAGGATTCCGTCGATGTCGTCACGCGCGTTGAGCTGGGCGGCGAGCGAGAGCATTTCCTCGGTGGTAACGGTGTCGGGCGGGGTGATGAGATCGCTATAGAGGCCAAGTTCGGCGCAGGCCTGCACCTTGCTGCGGACATAGATCTCCGATGCGGGCACATGGCCGACAAGCACAGCGGCAAGTCCCGGCTTGATGCCGTGGGTAGCGAGCGCGCGGACCTCTTCGGCCACTTCCTGCTTGATGGCTGCGGCGATGGCCGCGCCGTCGAGAATCCTTGGCATCCTTTGCTCCAAAGTTCATGTTATCGCTTCGGTTCGGGATGGTTCGGATCGGGGCGCTTGCCGGGCGGGGCGAATGTGTCAGCCATTGAGGGGTGAAGCTGCCTCCTGCGATCGATGCTCGGCGTGGCCCCGGCGGGCCCGTGGCGCGCATCGCGTCACATGGGTTTGTGAGCAGGCTCACATACAGCCTTCCATTGCATGTCTAACGTCGAAGGTGTCGGAGGTGTGCCAGATCACACGACGAATCACATCCCGCTTCCGGCAGTTGTTGTGCGGAGAGAGCGCCCGATGAGCGGTCTGAAGGATGCAGGACATCTTTTCCGGTTTGCAGGGCTTTTCGTTCTCGCATTTCTGGTGTTTCTGGTGGTGCGTTCATATGTGGTGCCCAAGAGCTTTGGAGAATATGGGCACTATCGCGGAGCGGCGATCGGTGAGATTGCGTCGCGCCCGGTGAAGTTTGCTGGGCACCAGACCTGCGAGACCTGCCACACAGATATTGCCGACACCAAGACAAAGGGCGCGCACGCGCACGTGAACTGCGAGGCTTGTCACGGAGCGTTGGCGGCGCATGCCGACGATCCCATGACTGTAACGCCGGTGAAACCGGACACGGCGGTGCTGTGCGCGCGCTGCCATACGGCCAGCGCAGCCAAGCCTGTGGGCTTTCCGCAAGTGGACCCGGCGGATCACTCGGGCGGCGTTCCGTGCGAGACCTGCCACAACCCGCATAGCCCGATTATTGGCTCCGACTCCAGCGCAAGCGCAGGCTCCAGCTCCAACGCGAAAGCGGCGAAGGTAGGCGCGAAATGAAGATCAGCCGGCGTCATTTGATGATTCTTTTGCCGGCGGCGGCCGTGGCGTGGAAACACGTGTTGGCCGGGACACCTGAGGACTCGCCGAACTACCAGATGAGCGAGCACTGGTGGGGCATGCTGATCGATATTCCCAAATGCATCGGCTGCGGCAACTGCGTGCGCGCCTGCCAGACGGAGAATGACGTGCCCGATGGATTCTTCCGCACCTGGGTGGAGCGGTATCACAGGACGGACTGGCATCTTGAGAATCCCGAGGTTATCTCGCCCGATGGCGGCAAAGAAGGATTTCCAGTGGTGCAGGCAGGCGAAGAAGGGAAATTCTTCTTCGTTCCCAAGATGTGCAATCACTGTGCGGACTCACCCTGCACGCAGGTGTGTCCCGTGGGGGCGACGTTTGTCACTCCGGATGGGGTAGTGCTGATCGACCAGAAGTACTGCCTGGGCTGCGCGTATTGCGTACAGGCTTGCCCGTACGGATGCCGCTACATTCATCCCACGAAGAAAGTCGCGGACAAGTGCACGTTGTGCTACCACCGGATCACCAAGGGTTTGACGACGGCTTGCTGTGAGGCGTGTCCGACGGGAGCGCGGCAATTGGCCGATTTGAAGAATCCCAATGATCCGATTCACGAGTTTCTGAAGACTCACACGGTGCAGGTGTTGAAGCCGCAGATGGCCACCGGAGCAAAGGCTTTTTACAACGGGCTTGATGGGTCGGTGAGATAAAGCAGGGACCAAGGGAACAAGGGACCAAGGGGATCAGAAGCTGGGAGCTAATTCGATGAGTGGTGTTGAAGGCTACATTTATCCCAACGAGGTGACGCTGTACTGGAGCGTGCTGATCGTCCTGTATCCCTTCATCACGGGGCTGGTAGCGGGCGCGTTCATTCTGGCGTCGCTGGAGCGGGTGTTTCGCGTGGAGGCGGTGAAGCCTACATACAGGCTGGCGCTGCTGACGGCCCTGGCCTTTCTGCTGGTTGCGCCGCTGCCTCTGGTCTTGCACCTGGGCCATCCGTTTCGCTCGCCGGAGATGTACTTTACCCCCCACGACACCTCGGCGATGGCGATGTTCGGGTACGTGTACCTGTGGTACCTGATGGCGGTGCTGGTCTTTGAGATTTGGCTCGACTACCGGCGCGAGATCGTGCTCCTCTCGCAGACAAGCAAAGGTCTGCTGCGCTTGATCTATAAGGTGATGACGCTGGGGTCGAGCAACATTAGCGAGCGCGCGTTACACATCGACGATAAGGTCGGCTGGATTGTGACGCTGGTCGGCATTCCTTCGGCATTCCTGCTGCACGGCTACGTGGGGTTCATCTTCGGTTCCATCAAGGCCAACCCCTGGTGGTCATCGCCGCTGATGCCGGTGGTATTCATTTTTTCGGCCATGGTCTCCGGCATCGCCGCCGTAATGCTGCTCTACATGGCGACTACAAAGCTGCGCGGGCAGAAGATCGACATGTGCTGCGTGGACGCAATCGCGATGTACATGTTCTACATTTTCATCATTGACTTTAGCCTGGAAATGCTGGACCTGGTGCACCGCGTCTACGAGGCCGACGAATCGTTCCGCAGCCTGAATTTCATGGTTCACACCAAGCTTTACTTTTCGCAGATCGTAGTCCAGATCTGCCTGGGCACGATCGTGCCGCTGGTTCTGCTGTTCCTGACGCAGGTGGCGAAGCTCGAGGAAATGGCGCGCAAGCGCATCTATATCCTCTCCGGCTCCCTGGCTTTGATCGGCGTCCTCGCCATGCGCTGGAACGTGGTGATCGGCGGCCAGCTTTTCTCGAAGAGTTTTCTTGGGTACACGACCTACAAGATGGAACTGGTGACGCGCGAAGGCCTTCTGGTGGCCGTTGGCTTGACCATCCTGCCGCTGCTCTTCCTGTGGGCATTGGTGAAGCTGCTGCCTCCCTGGCCCGATAAGAGCCTGCACGACGCCGCGACGGGAGACTAGAGCGAATTGGAGCGATCGCGGCTCCTGATTCCGCGCTCCCCTGAAAGAGAGACGCGGAATGGAGGGGCCGTGGGACAGTCATCAGCGGACGACCTCCGCGCGGGTCAGCGAACAATCTCAGGGCTGTAGACGTCGGGGCGGTGGAAAGGCGGCTGGTTTGTCGGTTGCGGCTTGACGACCTGGCTTTCCTCGCCGCGGAGCTTCATCTTGCTCAGGTGCACATCGTAGCCGGTGCCGGGAAGCAGCGATTCGAGCACGAAGGTCTCGGTACGACTGCTCTTGAGCTCACGATAGCGATAGATGCCGACTTCGCCTTCGCTATTTTCTGTTCCGCCCGAAGGCGCGTCGAGAAAGTGCTGCGCGTCGGCCGGGGTCGGCGCTGGATGGTCTTCGCCATCCGTAAGACTTTCTGCCGCATACGAGCGGACCAGCTTGGTCCAATAGCGGGAGAGCAGATCGGTGTTGGCGAAGAGGTCGGCCCAGATGATTTCACCGCGAACGGCCACCACTACGCCGACGGCATGCTCGTCGCGCAATTGTGCGAGGACCTGCTCGCGGGCGTTCATCACGGGAGCGGCGGCCTCATCGACTTTTTCGCTGACACCCGAATCCTGCATGGCTTTGGCGTAACTGCTGGTACCGAGGGAGCGGCGATAGAAGCCTTCGGAGGGAGATCGACCGGAGCTGACCGGCGGCGCTGCCGCGACTTCCATTTGCGAGATGGCGCCGTTGACCGAGTTCCACACTTTCTGCTGATCCTGATCGACCATGGCGCGCTCGCGAATTTCGGGCTGGACCATGAAGCTCTTCGCAGCCGACTTGCCGGCGGCGCCGAAAGTGGCCGAGCTCTCGGTCCAGCGGCCCGGCTCGATGCAAAAGACCCCGAGGTCGATGGGATCGGCGTTAGCGGGAACGATGCGATCTTTGGCGACGATACGATCCTGCTTGCCGCCGGTGACGATTTCGCCGGCAAGCAGCAACAGTGGGCGTTTGGAGTGGTTGACGAGAACCAGCGTGTTTACCTCGTCGCCGCGATCGTAGTTGTCTTGAGCCGGCGAATGCGAAGATCCACGTGGCCGCACCAGGCCACGGGCGCGGCCGGCTTCGGTCACTTCGACTTCGCCGCTCTTCAGGCCTTCGTCGAGGGTGATGAACGGGGTTTCCCCCATTGGTTTCTCGTCGGCGCGGACCACGGGGAATAAGAGAAGATTGCCGCTCTCGATGGGTGCGAGCACGCGATAGGGACCGCCTTCGCCCTGCGCCGGTCCACCGGCTGCCTTCACGTTCGTCAATTGATAAACCGCCAAGACCGCGACCAGCATTGCTGCCGCTACCCCAAATTTGCCCCAATTCTTCATAGGTCTCCTCCGCCGGTTCGCGGTTTGGCGCACCGGCCTTCAATGGGAGAACGCCGGGCTGGCGGAATCTTGCAGGATTATTTTGTGGGGTTAAATTGGCGGCGGGCGTCCGGTTCGGAGGCCAAAGAGCGGATCAAAACGTCCAAGAAACCAGGCGAATCGTGAGGCAGTGAGAATGGCGCCAGCGGAGTCCGTGGCCAGCGTGGCAGAGGCGGAACTCCCTGCATTGCAGGGAGCGATGGACGGTCGACTGCTCGACGAGCTTTGGCGCGCGAGCGATGCGGCTGGCTGGGGCCTGGAGCGCGACGACTTCGACCGGATCCTGCTTGATGTGGGGACGACGTGGAACTTTGGGCAGGCGGAGGGCACAGTTGCGACACGGCAGGAGCAGGCGAGCTTTTTTCGCGGGCTGTGCCTCGGCGATCTGGTGCTTGCGCGGGCCTGCGCGGCCGGCAACGAGCGCGCGTGGGAGCACTTCATCGCTCAGCACCGGCAGCCGCTGATTCGGGCGGCCAACGCCATCACTGGCAGCGAGACCTTGGGACGCGATTTGGCCGATCAGCTTTACGCCGAGCTCTATGGATTGAATACGCGCGAAGGCGAACGACGTTGCCCGCTGCTTTCGTATCGAGGGCGTGGATCGCTGATGGGCTGGCTGAGAACCACTCTGGCCCAGCGGCACGTGGATCACTATCGCCGCAGCCGGCGCCTGAAGCCTCTCGACGACACGCTGGATGAAATGGATGCGCCGGCGGCCGAGATCGCGCCACAGCCGCACGCCGGAGAGCTTTCGCAGTTGGAGCGGGCTGTCGAAGATGCGTTGCGCGGACGGGATGCGGAGGAACGCTACCTGTTGGCGGCCTATTATCTTGATCGGCAGCCATTGTTGCAGATTGCGCGCGTACTGGGAGTTCATGAGGCGACCGTGAGCCGCAAGCTCAAGCGCGCGACCGAGGACACGCGGAAGCAAGTGCTCACGAATCTGTGGCGCGGCGGGCTGAGCAGGCGCGCGGCGGAAGAAGCGCTGGGCGCAGATCCGCGCGATCTGAACGTGAACCTGAAAAAACTTCTGCAAAATTCGCAGACGGAAGCGTTCAAAGAACAGGCTACGCCATGAGCGTGAAGAACCAACACGAGATTCATCCCGACGCAGAGATGCTGAGTGCGTTTGCCGAGCAGGCGCTTGGCGAGCGGGAGCGCGGCGAGGTGCTCGAACACCTGGCTGCGTGCGGCCGCTGCCGGCAGGTGATAGCCCTGGCGAGCGAGGCCTCGGGTGCGGAGGTTGCGGGTCCGGAGGTTGCGGGAGGGCGCGCGCCTGTCCGGCCGCGCGTTTGGTTCAGAAGCTGGGGGCTTGCACTGGCGCCCCTGGCAGCGGTCGCGGCTTCCGCTGTGATTGCGATTTATGTGCACGAGCGGGATGTGGAGCGGGCGGCGGAAGTGGCCAGAGTTGAGCGGCAGCAAGCGAGCGAGAAAGCGCCGATGCCCCTGCAGGCGCAAGTGCCGGCTACGCCGCCGCAGGTCGGCCCTGCCCAAGAAACTGCGGGGGCGGGTGGAGCGCCGGGCGAGCCAGCGCGGAGAGCAACACCAAAAAGACAAGCCCACGTTGTATTCATCGACCCGGGTGGGGCCGAGGGTGGGCCAATACTGACAGCCAAAGAAGAGCAAAAGCTCGACCGCGCAATGGAGGAGCCGGCGCCTCCCTCGGCTGAAGCTCAGGGGCCGGATGCCCGAGCTCAGGGAATGACGGGCGCGGCGTTTGCACCATCGGGAACATCGCCCGACGAAAAGAAGGAATCCGACGCTGCGTTGTATGACGAGGAGCGAAAGAGACAGGCCGATGCGGAGATGGAGGCGAGGGACAAGCGTTTGTTCGCCGCCAAGCGAAAAGCGCCGGCCGACGGACACGGGTCATCAGGCGGCGCGGCCGGGAGCGGCGCTGTGGGAAGCAGCGAGCAGGTTGTGGTTACTGACCAACAGCTTCAGACGCAGCCTGCTCCCGCGACCAGCGCCGGGGCGCTCATGAGGTTCAGATCTGGCGGATTGTCCGGCATCATGGCTCCGAATGCGGTTCACCTACCCAGCGAACTGCCCGCGGTTTCGATTGCGCATGCGGGCGAGCGGATGCTCGCGATCGACAACGCAGGCGCGCTGTTTTTCAGCGAGGATTCCGGCGCGAATTGGGAACCGGTGACAAAGCAGTGGACGGGGCTCGCAGTGCTGGTGCGCGAGAACGCAACGCCGAAGCCCGAAGAAGCCGCGCCGCCGGCGGCCAAGCGAGAATCTCCGGGAGATACGTCCGGCTCGGGCGCCGTGTCCGAACCCGATACAGTCTTTGAACTTCTTAATGACCAAGGTCGGGTGTGGTTGAGCACGGACGGAAAAACCTGGGCTGCAAGATGAGTTCGAGCTGCGCACCTCGACCCGAAGCGATCGAATTCCCCTGTTGAAAACAAGACTATCTGCCGAAAAGCCTTTATAGGAACATGCGTGACCGCGTGGTCCGCCGGCAGCTCTTTGCGTGAGCGAAGCCCGCGGCCTTCGTGCCTAGCGAGAAGTTTTGCGGAATTGGGGGCGGGCCAGTGGGGGCGGACGGGTTGGATCAGCGAAGCGGAAGCGCCGCCACAGTGCCGTGGGCGCATCTACGCCTTCCGCCGTTTCCGCAGGTTGCCGTGAGGGTGTTGCAACTAGCCAAGAACGAGAACGTGCAGCTGCACCAATTGAGCGATCTGATCTCCACTGACCCGGCGTTCGCCAGCGAAGTCCTCACGATATCCAATTCCCTGCTCTATGCGCCGCGCTATCCCTCGACGACGATTCTGCAGGCGGTTGCAGTGCTGGGAGCAAATACGCTGCAGGGAATGTGCGTGACGGTGGGCGTAAGGGCGTATCTGGGCAAGGCGATGAGCTTCCCGGCCATGCGCAACCTGTGGCGGCATAACCTGGCCTGCGCCATCATCGCGGGAAAAATCGCGGAGGCAGGATCGCTCGACAAGGAAATCGCATACACCGCGGGAATCCTGCACGACATCGGACGCATGGCGCTGGCGGTGATTCAGCCCAAAGGGTACGCGGCGCTGCTGGAAAAGCATCGCGGCGCTGCGGCCTCGATGATGGAGGCAGAGCGTGAGTTGTTCGGATGGGATCACTGCGAGGTCGGACGGCAGCTCATCGGCGACTGGAAGCTGCCGGGGAGTTTCGAAGCCGTGGTGGCCGATCATCATTCGGAGCGGCGCAAGGACGGCGATTGGGAACTGGGCGAATTGGTGAAGGTGAGCTGCGCCATGGCTACGGCATTGGACTTTTCCGCATTTTCGGGGTGCGCGACGGCGAATTACATCGAACTGCTCGCCGCGCTGCCTGCGCAGGAACGAACGAAGTTTCATCCTGCCGCGGAGGTGCTCAGAAGCGACGTAGCCAGGAGCATCCGCTCGATCGAGTCGGTTTGAGGTTGAAGTTTCACCTTGCAACAGTTGCGCCGGAACGCACCAGGCCCGCGTCCCGGCGCGTTTTTTGTTGAAGGCAGCTCGCGTACTATGCCCGCATTAGCTTGCGCTGCAACTGCTCCAGGGTTTGGCCCTTCGTTTCGGGGTAGAAGAGCGCGACCACAACGAACTGAACAGCCGTAGCCGCGGCGAAGAACACGAACGGCGTGGCTGTGCCCGTCCATTTCACCACGATAGGGAATCCCTGCGCGATCAGCGCATTCATGAACCAATGGCTGGCGCTGCCAACACCTTGCCCCTTGGCGCGCACCGAAGTTGGAAAAACCTCGCCGATGTAAACCCAGATCACGGCGCCCTGTGAAACGCTGAAGAACGCGATGAAGGTGACCAGCAGCCACAGCAAATCGCCGCGATGAGAGTGCGTGGCGAAGACCCAGGCAACGCCTGCCAGGCAACTTGCGCAGCCCGCGGCGCCGATCAATAGCAACGATTTGCGTCCCAGCTTGTCAATCAGCGACATGCCGACGATGGTAAACAGAAAGTTTGTTGTGCCGATGGCGATTGCCTGCTGGTCGCTCGAAATCTGGCTAAAGCCGGCGGCTGCAAAGATATCGTTCAGGTAATACAGAATTGCGTTGATGCCGGCGAGCTGGTTGAATGCACCGATGGTGATGGCGAGGAACAACGGATAGCGATACTTCCATTGAAAGACCCGCTCGTGAGCCGTCACGTGTTCCTGCGCCAGCGCTGCCTGAATGTCCGCCAGTTCCGCCTCCGGGTTGGGATCGCCCATCATCTTCAGAACGGCCAGAGCTTCATCGATCCGATTGCGCGAGACCGACCAGCGGGGACTGCGCGGAATTCCAAAGAGCAGCGCAAGGAAAACCAATGCCGGCGCCGTTGCAACTCCCACCTGCCATCGCCATTCCGCCGCGCCCAGGTGCATGGTGCGAATGACGTAATTGGAAACATACGCCGCCATGATGCCAAACACGACATTCAACTGGAAGGCCGCCACGAGCCGGCCGCGCAACTTGGCCGGGGCAAGCTCGGCAATGTAAACGGGCCCCAGCACCGACGACGCGCCAATGCCGAGGCCGCCGATGAAGCGAAACGCCATAAATGACAGCCAGCTCCATGACAGCCCGCACCCGAGCGCCGAGGCGACGTAGAGCAGCGCGGTGATGCGCAGCGTCTCACGACTGCCGAGCCTTTGTCCCACCTGGCCCGCACCCAGCGCGCCGATCACAGTGCCGACCAGCCCGATGGCTACGGTGAATCCCATTTCGTGCGGGTTTAATCCGTAGAGGCGAACGAGCGCGTCGATCGCGCCGGAGATCACGACCGTGTCGAAACCAAAGAGCAGGCCAGCCAAAGCCCCCGAGAGCGTGGCTCGAAACAATTTGGAGTTGAGTTGCATTGTCCCTCGTGCAGCGCGTTCCAAATCATGCTACAGACGGACGGCGAGGAGCGGC
>JBEKWT010000071.1:0-10637 GCA_049512795.1 Occallatibacter sp. | reverse complement strand
AACCTCTGCTTTTCCGGCGCACACTCATTCCATGATCCGTTTCTACCCAGGAACTGCGCACACCAGCATCGCTCCCCCGCTCCCTTGCTCCCTCACTCCCTTGCTCCCTCGTTCCCCCGGTCTTTCGGGTCCCTGTTCCCTGTTCCTTATTCCCTGCCTCTACCCACCCCCCCTGCCGTTTTGTGAAACTGTGAAACTGTGAAACTGTGGAGCCTTCATAATCAATGCCTTACAGCCACTTGTCACACAGTTTCACAGAAACTGTGAACTTTTTTCGTTGCGACGAAAACATGCGCAACCGAAGCTCAAATCACTCAAAAGGAAACGGATAGCGGAGAATTCATCGCTAAAATCCGTTCTCTAAAAATCGCTGAAAAACAGCCGATTTCTGAGAACCGCTGAAATTTGCTCTTTCTGTGCTGAATGCCACGGCTGATAGCAGAAGCCCGGCCTTACCGCGTGCACCTGCTATTACCTGGCTATTGGCTATCGGCTATTGGCTATCGGCTATTGGCTATCGGCTATTGGCTATCGGCTATCGGCTATTGCTAGAACGTCGTCGACACGGTCAGCCGGAAGGTCTTGCGCGGCTCGCGGAAGATGTTCTGCGAGCCGTAGGCTTCGATGGCTTCCCCGTAGCTGAAATCGCCCGCGCCGCCTGGCGGGAACATGGCGCGGGTAATCAACTCTGCCGAGCAGCTCAGTTGCTTCTGGCCCAGGCTCACTTCGTTGCAAAACGGCGTTTCATACAACCGCAGCGGGTTATAGGCGTAGTAGAGGCGGAAGGGAGCATTGATGACCGGCATAATCACCGAAAGCTCGGTGCCCAGGGACATGCGCGGAACGAAGTTGGTGCCACTCACCGGGCGAATATCCTTCTTGAACCCGACTTGGGAGCCGGGTATTCCGCCCTGACAGGATCCGTTGTTGTAGACCGGGCAGCCATAGAGCGGAGCCGTCAGGCTGGCGAAGCCCTCCGGGCTTTGCGTCAACTGGCCATGACTCAGCGCGGTATCGATGCCGAAGTCGTCGAAGAATGAGAACATAAAGGGCCCGACCACGGGGATGCGGTACTCCACGTTGCTCGTTAAATTTGTATCGCCGCCGATGGAGGCAATGCCGTAGATCGGGAGCGGCACCTGGATGCACTGATTGTCCTCGGGGTTGGTCGGGTCGCGGGGGACGCAACTGCCGTCAGGATTGGTGAGCTGGAAGTTGACCCGCGTGGGCACATAGCCGTAGGGCGTCGCGCCGCGCACATCAAAGCCGCGCAACTCCTGCTCGCCGCCGGCGTAGAAACGGTTGTTCGGCGGAGCCACATCGCCGCCAAATCCACTGATGTACCCCAACTGCGCGCGCAGCGCCAGCACGTTGTGCCCTTCTTTCGAAAACTTCAGGTAATGCATGGGGATGAATTGCTTGTACGCCACAACCGGGTTGACATAGCGGACACTGCCCCAAAGACCTGCAGTCTGCACAAACGCCGTGTATTGCTTGCCCTCGCGCGGGCGCAGCGGATTACTGACCGTGTCGTACGTGTAGGTGAACGAGATATTGCTGTTGATGATGCCGGCCAGCGGGTTCGATCCCTGCACCCCGGAACGGAAAGAGATGGTCTGGAAGAATGTTGCCGACGCCGAACTGAACGCCGTAATCGTGGACTTGGTGAGCGAGTAGGTCATGCCGACGCGCTGGAACGCATGTCTCTTGAGCGGATAGCTGACGGAGAAGTTCATGCCATCCGAGCCCACGTTGTAGTTCTGCGTCAGCGACTTCTCCGCCGCGGACAGGTTCAGGTCGGCGCCCGTGGTGGCCTGGTAGTTCTTGGCTGCGTTGTAGTCCTGCTTATTGTTGAATACCTGGAATCCAATGTTGATCGGGCGGTTGCGAAAGTAAGGCTGCGTGAAACCGAAAAGGAAGGTACGGCTGATGCTGCCCAGATTCGCCTGAAGGCTGAGTGTTTCGCCCAATCCAAGGAAGTTGTTGGTCGAGTAGTTCAGCCCCAGGAAGGCGCCGGAGTACCCGCTGACTCCGCCGTTGAGCCCGATCGAGTTCTTGCCCTTCTCCTTCACCTTCAACAGCAGCTCAACCGTACCGTTATCGGGATCCTGGTGAGCCTCGGAGTCTTGATCCACTTTCAGCGGATCGAAGTATTCCAGCTGGTTCAGGCGCAGCAGGCTGTACTCCCACAACTGCGAGTTGTAGACCGAACCTTCGTCCAGCAGCAGCTCGCGGCGGATGACCTTATCGCGGGTAATGGTGTTGCCCGTGAACTCGATGCGCGAGACGAAGAACTGCTTACCCTCATCGATGTCGATTTTCAGCGACACAGTCTTCTTTTGGTCGTCGTAGACGGGCGTGGGGATGGCGCCGAAGTTGATATAGCCCAGGCCCCCATAGGCCTTCTTCAGGTTGTCCAGACCCTTGCTGATTTCGGTGGCGCTGAACCAGTCGCCGTCCTTGATGGGGAAGGTGGCGCGAAGTGCCTTCAGGTTGTTGATCTGTTTGTTGCCCGTGAACGCAATGGTGCCCAGGTGGTAGCGTTCTCCCTCTTCAATGGTCATGGAGATATCGATGCGCTTACCGTTGTTCGGCCTGAATGTGAACCAGTTAAGGCCGCCCTCATCGCGAATCTGGGTCTTCGGCTGCTCCACAGCGGCGTTCGCATAGCCCTTGTCGCGGTAGGCCTGTCGCACCCGCTCTGTATCCTCCTCGAGCTTCGAGGAATCGTAAGTCTGGGGGAAGATATCCTCAAAAATAATTGAATACGGAATTCCGATCGGCTTGAGGTTCTTCATCGCGCGCCGCAGGTAAAGCGCGTTCAGATGTTGATTGCCCACGAAGGTAATCTTGCCCACCTTCACGACCGGGCCTTCCTTGATGTTGAACGTCACTTGCACCGAGGCCGGAGGGACCGTCTTGACGTCGGTCTTCACGGTCGCGAACTGGTGGCCGTGCGTGGCAAGCAGTTCCTTGATCACGTTCTCCGCGTGCTTGATCCGGGTGGGGTCGTACTGGCTCTCCACCGAAAGGCCCACCTTCTCCTTTTTGAAAGCGTCCAGGATGTCGGAGTTGGTCACCGAGTTATTGCCTTTGTAAACGATGTCGCGGATCGTCGGCTTCTCCCGGACAAAAACGTCGAGGATCACGCCGTGCTCTGAGTCCTCCCGCTCCAACCGCAGGTCTTCAAAGTAGCCGGTGTTCCAAAGCGAGTTGAAGTCGCGTTCGATCGAGATGGGATCGTATGTGTCCCCCGGATGGGTAAACATGCGAGCGAGAATGGTTTCCTTGGGAATGCGCCGGTTGCCGATGACGCGGATTTGATCGATCGTATCGGATGTCTGCGCGAACGCTGCTCCTGCGCTCGACACCAGCGCCAGCAGCATAAGGGCGCGGGCCGCGCCGAGCAACAGGCGCCTGACAGTCGATCCGGCGCCGGAGATGGAAGTGTGCCTGATCTTCACCGGGTGTAAGCCCTGCGGCGAGCACAAAGTCTCTTTCGTACCAAAGTTCGGCTTCACAGGAAGAATTTGCACACCCTCATTCGCTGAAAATCCGTCTTTCCTCGGAGTCTATGATCGTTCCTTAAGGAAAGAACGATTCTACAGGACCGCGCCCGTCCTCCCCAAACCCCTGGGCCCCAGCGGCGGGTGGCTCGAAGAGCCTGGGTCGATGAGGCGGGAACTCCGGGGCCGCCGGGGTCGCAGCGAAAGCAATTTACTGCTCGGCCGGAATCTCGCCACACTGACTGATCTCAAGACCCGTCCTGCCACAACTCCCCCGCCGTGCTCGTCGCCGGAAACTGGGATGAATCCCGTTGTCTGGAGTCCGTCTCACAGTCTACCGAAACCAGGCGGACTGCGATGTCTGTTCGTTCTTCCGCTCATGGCGGTATTCTCGTTAGACGCGCAACCCGGGTTCTGGACATCCTCCGCCAGATGACCGATTTCAATCGCCGAATCTTTTCCACGCAACGGTCGTCCTATCACTGTGGGCGCCGATTCAAACCACCTGTTTCCCCGCCCTCGTTCTCATCGTCGTGGTCGATCAGCTAGCATAGTATGTTCATTGAAACACTTGGCCGGACTGACGCTTCGTTGCCATCCGGCCGGTACGCGAGGAGCCGGCGCGCGCCGGAGCATAGCTCAAAGCCGGCCCCGGTTTGCGGCTGCGGTTGATGGCGGGCTAGTAAGTGGCGGGAACACCATCGAAACGCGGGCCGAGGAGCGAATACCAGTCTTATGATGTGGATTGTCCGGCTTGCGCTGCGGCGGCCTTATACCTTTGTCGTCTTTGCGCTCTTGATTTTGATCCTTGGCGTCTACAGCATCGAGACGATGCCGGCGGACATCTTTCCCAACATCGATATACCGGTGGTCACCGTGGTATGGCAATTCGGCGGTTTGTCTGCCAATCAGATCGCCAACCGCATTGTGACCAACGCCGAGCGGGGCATGACCACCACGGTCAACGACATCGACCACATCGAATCGCAGTCGCTGGTGGGCGTCGGGATCATCAAGATCTTCTTCCATCCCAATGTGAATATCGGCCAGGCGGTGGCACAAGTGACTTCCATCAGCCAAGTGCAGTTGCGCTCCCTACCGCAGGGGACCACGCCGCCGTTCATCATCCAGTACAACGCTTCCAGCGTGCCGGTTCTGCAACTCGGTCTCTCCGGTCCCGGCTTGAATGAGCAGCAGTTGAACGACATCGCCACGCAGACGATCCGCCTGCAACTGGCCACCGTAGAAGGCGCGCAAACGCCATTTCCCTACGGCGGCAAGCAGCGCCAGATTGAGGTCGACCTCGATCTGAACGCGCTCGAGGCCCGGGGACTGTCACCCGCCGACGTGGTGAACGCCTTCACCGCTCAAAACGTGATCGCACCCTCGGGCACCATCAAACTGGACCGCTTTGAGTACCAGGTGGAGACCAACTCCGCGCCTTCCGTTCTGGATGCGTTGGACGACTTGCCCATCAAGACGGCGAATGGGTCGGTGGTTTATATCCGCGACGTGGCCCACGTGCGCGACGGGAGTCCGCCACAAACCAACATCGTCCGCGTCGACGGCCGCCGCGCCATCATGATGAACGTCATGAAAACCGGATCGTCGTCGACCCTGGACATCATCAGGAACGTGAACGCAATCATCTCCAGCCCGGGATTGAAGGGCCAACTGCCTCCGCAACTCAAGATCGCTGCTCTCTCCGATCAGTCGATCTTTGTGCGTAGCGCAATCAGCGGCGTGGTCCGCGAGGCGATCATCGCCGCCTGCCTCACCGCAACCATGATTCTGGTTTTCCTGGGCAGCTTCCGCTCCACCATCATCATCGCGGTCTCCATTCCGCTTTCGATTCTCTGCTCCCTGATCGTGCTCGGCGCGTTGCACGAGACCATCAACATCATGACTCTGGGCGGCATGGCGCTGGCTGTGGGCATTCTGGTTGACGATGCGACCGTGGCCATCGAGAACATCAACCGGTATCTAGAGACAGGACGCGAACTGGAGCAAGCTATCCTCGAAGGGTCCGCGCAAATCGCCACACCCGCGTTCGTCTCCACACTCGCCATCTGCATCGTTTTCGTGCCCATGTTCTTCTTGAGCGGCGTGGCGCGCTACCTGTTTGTGCCCATGGCCGAGGCTGTGGTCTTCGCCATGCTCGCCAGCTACTTTCTGTCGCGCACGCTCGTGCCCACCATGGCCAAGTACCTGCTGAAGGAGCACGACGATACGCAGGCGGCGAGAAAACAAGCCAGCCGCAACCCGTTCACGCGATTTCAACGCGGATTCGAGCACGCCTTCGACCGTTTTCGCCGCGGCTATCTGAGCCTGCTCACTCTGTGCGTCGATCACGCGGGCGCCTTCCTGATCTTCTTTCTGGCGTTTGCCCTGCTCTCGCTGGGACTGACGCCGTTCCTTGGGCAGGACTTCTTCCCTTCGGTTGACTCCGGCCAGTTCATGATTCACGTGCGCGCGCACACCGGCATGCGCATCGAGGAGACCGCTGCTCTCTGCGACCACATCGAGTCGACCATCCGCCAGGAGATCCCGTCCGATGAGCTGGTTACGATTCTCGACAACATTGGCCTGCCGTACTCTTCGCTGAATCTCTCTTACTCCACCTCGGCGCCGGTGGGTACGGCGGACGCCGACATACAGGTGCAGTTGAGACACGATCACCATCCAAGCGAGATGTACATTGGGCGTCTGCGCGAGGTGCTGGCCCGCGATTACCCCGGCGTCACGTTCTATGTTGTGCCGGTCGACATCGTCACCCAGATTCTGAATTTCGGATTATCCTCGCCCATCGACATTCAAATCGTCGGCCCCAATCTCTATGCCGATCGCGCCCTGGCCGAACGCATGCTGAATGAGATCCGCTACGTTCGCGGAGCGGCCGACGCGCGCATCCAGCAACCTTTCAACGATCCCAACTTCACGGTGAATGTCGACCGCACGCGCGCCGCGAACACAGGCCTTACGCAGCAGAACGTGGCCCAGGGCCTGCTGGTGGCGCTGAGCGGCAGTTTCCAGACCAGCCCGAACTTCTATCTCGATCCGCGCAATGGAGTTTCGTACAACATCGCCATTCAGGCGCCGCAATACCGGCTGGACACGATGGCCGCACTTGAGAGCCTGCCGATCACCGGCTCGGCAACCAACACGGCCCTGACCGAACCCTCCACCAACACTTCGACGGGAGCTCCCGGCGCTGCGCCGCTGGGCAGTGTTGTTCCCTCACAGACTTCCGGGGCCACGACAGCCGCACCCGGTGCCCCACGGCCTGTGCAGGTGTTGAGCAACCTCGCAACCTTCGTCCCCGGCGCCGAGCAGGGAACGATCAGCCACTATGACGTACAGCCTGTGATCGACATTTACACCAACGTGGAAGGCACCGACCTGGGCAGCGTGACCCGGGCGATGGAAAAAATCGTCGCCTCCCATCGGAAGGACCTGCCCCGCGGTTCGGAGTTCATCCTCCGCGGCCAGAGCCAGACGATGCACAGTTCTTATTTCGCTCTCCTCAGTGGCCTGGCCTTCTCCATTCTGCTCGTCTACCTGCTCATCGTGGTGAACTTCCAGTCCTGGCTCGATCCGTTTCTCATCATTTCGGCGTTGCCGGCGGCGCTCGCGGGAATCGTCTGGTTTCTTTTCCTCACCGGGACGCGGCTAAGTGTGCCCGCGCTCACTGGAGCCATTATGTGCATGGGCGTTGCCACAGCCAACTCCATTCTGGTGGTGAGTTTTGCGCGCGAGCAGATGGAGATTCTTGTTGGCGATGCCCGTCGCGCCGCGCTGAATGCGGGCTTTGTCCGCCTGCGCCCGGTGCTGATGACTGCGCTGGCCATGATCATCGGCATGGTGCCCATGGCGCTCGGCCTCGGCGACGGCGGCGAGCAGAACGCCCCGCTCGGCCGCGCCGTCATCGGCGGTCTGCTGCTGGCCACGGTGGCCACGCTTTTTTTTGTGCCGGCTTTCTTCTCTTTCATTCACGGCCGCATTGAACGGAAGCGCGAGCGGGACGACGAATCCGATGCCGCGCGATTCGATGAATTCGACGCCAGACCGGAGTAGGTGCTTATGACGCAGGAAGCGAATCCACATTCTCTACCCGCCGCGGCCAGCCACGAAACCGCTCCGGAAGCAACTCCTCTCTCGCCGCGCAAGGCTATGGCTGGCGTGGCCGTGGTTCTGCTCATCCTGGTGGTGCTCGCGGCTGTAGGCATCCTCCGCCGCATTCATGCCGGCGACGTTCTTGCCGCGCGCACCAACTCTATGGCCGCGTCCACGGTCTCAGTAGCGACCGCAAAGGCCGGCGCGCCCGTTGAAACGCTCATCCTTCCCGGCAATGTGACTGCGTTTACCGACTCGCCCATCTACGCCCGCACCGATGGCTACCTGGACCACTGGTATTTCGACATCGGCGCCAGGGTGAAAAAGGGTGCGCTGCTGGCCGTGATCTCCACGCCCGAACTCGACAGACAGGTTTCGCAGGCCGAGTCGGATCTGGCAACGGCTGAGGCCACCGCCAACAATGCGCGCATCCAGGCGGAGCGGTACTCGGGACTGGTCAAATCCAACGCCGTTTCGCAGCAGGACACCGACACCTTCGTGAACCAGGCCGCCGCCACCGCGGCAGCGGTCAAGTCCGCCCAAGCCAACCTGCAGCGCCTGGTTGAATTGCAATCGTTCGAGAAAGTCTATGCGCCCTTCGATGGCGTGGTGACGGCCCGCGAAGTCGACACCGGCCAGTTAATCAGTTCAGGTTCGGGCCAGAGCGCCGGCACCGAGCTCTTCCATATGCAGGCGTTGCAAACACTGCGCGTCTACACCAACGTGCCCCAGCTCTTCTCGCAAACGATGAAAAGCGGAATGAAAGTCGGACTTACTTTTCCCGAGTACCCAGGCAAGACCTTCGAGGGTACCCTCGTCCGCACCGCCGACGCCATCGATCCCGTCAGCCGCACGCTGCTGGTGGAGGTGGACGTGGATAACCGTTCCGGCACGCTGATGCCCGGCTCGCTGGCGCAGGTTCATTTCAAGACTCCTTCTGCCGGGCCGGCGTACATCGTGCCTGCATCGGCGCTGATCTTTCGCCGCGAGGGGATTCAATTATCGATTGTGACCAGCAGTGGCGCTGGGACGGTCGCCCATCTGATTCCTGTCACCATCGGCGAGGACGACGGCGCCACGGTCCAGATTGTCAGCGGCCTCACTCCAAATGACAAAGTCATCCAGGATCCGCCCGACTCGCTGATCGACAACGAAAAAGTGACGGTGGAATCGTCCCAGAGCAGTGCGTTTGGCGCGGGAGGTCTCTGACCATGGCGGAACCGTCGCCAAAGAATCGTGCACCGTCGCTGCACACCCGTATCGGTGAATACACCCTTGTGTGCGCATCGTTGGCGCTGATTCTTGTCTCCGGCTGCAAACCTGTCGGTCCCAACTACAGTCGCCCAGACTACAGCGCCCCGCCAGCTTTTAAAGAATCCGGCGCAACAACCGTAGTCCTTCCTCCGCCCAATCCGCAGGGCGGCGCATGGCAGCCCGCGAATCCCTCTGACGGAATGTTGAAGGGGAAGTGGTGGGAGATCTACCAGGACCCGCAGTTGAACAAACTTGAAGAGCGCATCGACTCCAGCAATGTGCGGCTCCGCCAGGCAATGGAGCTTTATCTGGCCGCGGAAGCCCAGGTTCGCGCCGCACGCGCCAATCTCTATCCCACGCTGTCCGCCGGCCCCTCGATCAGTCGAGACCGCGTCTCGGCCAACCGCCCTCTGGCCGTGCCCGGCGGCGCTACCACCTACGGCGACTTCATCATTGCCGGCCAAGCCAGTTGGGAGCCGGACTTCTGGGGCCGCATCCGCCGCACCGTGGAGCAGGCGCGCGAGAACGCGCAAGCCAGCGCCGCCGACGAGGCCAATGTGGCTCTCACGCTCCATGCGGAGATGGCCACCGACTATTTCGCTCTCCGCGGGCTCGATTCCGAGATCAAGCTACTGACCGACACGGTCAGCGATCTCGAGCACCAACTCGATCTGACGAAGCGGCGGTTCGACGGAGGCGTCGCCACCGAGGTAGACGTTGCACAGGCGCAAACGCAGCTTGAGACGGTTCGCGCACAGCTCGTTGACCTTGGCGTGGCGCGCGCACAGTACGAACACGCCATTGGCACTCTCGCCAACGACAATCTGCCCAGCTTCAGCATTCCGCCGTCGCCCCTCGATCTTGCGCTGCCCAAAGTTCCGCTAGGCGTACCTTCGCAACTGCTCGAGCGGCGTCCCGACATCGCGGAATCAGAACGCCTTGCCGCAGCCGCCAACGCGCAGATCGGCATCAACATCGCCGCGTTTTATCCGGCGATTACCCTCGGCGGAACAGGGGGCTTTGAAAGCACGAACCCCGGCAGATGGATTCAGGGCCCCAGCTCGCTCTGGAGTTTGGGCGCGCAGGCCACGGAGCTGCTCTTCGACGCGGGCCAGCGCCACGCGCTTACCGATGTGGCCCGCCACAATTACGAGGCTCAGGCCGACGCCTATCGCAATACCGTCTTCCAGGCATTCGACGATGTGGAAGACCAACTCGCCGCGCTCCGCATTCTGGAGCAGGAAGCGGCCACGGAGCAGCGAGCCGTCGATTCCGCGCGGCACTCCTTCGACCTCTCCAACACGCGCTACAAAGGCGGCGTCACCAGCTATCTCGAGGTGCTCACCGCCGAACAGACCCTGTTGCAGGACCAGGTGACCGCTATCAACATCGTGAGCCGGCAATTCGCTGCCAGCGTCAGCCTGGTGCGCGCGCTCGGCGGCGGCTGGGATGCGACGCAGTTGCCGTAAGAAACGCGACGGACCTGTCTGCTGCTCCTCATTGCGCGCTACGCGAGAAAGCTCCCGCGGGCATGTCGGCAAGCGGCAGCTCCGGCCCCTCCCACAGAAGCCGTGGAGCGCCTTCGGTTGCAGTATTCAGAGCCTCAACGTGGATCGTGTGCAGGCCGGCGCGCAGGCCGATTGAGCCGCGATCGTAGCGCAGCGCATTACCGGGTGAGCCACACACCAGCCCGAAGGGAGGTCCGGTCTTGGCCACTTCCATCCCGTCAATCACCAGTCGTTCACCGTCGGGGTCGATCAAATG
>JBEKWT010000070.1:0-11429 GCA_049512795.1 Occallatibacter sp. | reverse complement strand
AGGTGCTGCACTCCGGCGTAGGGTCCATCACCGAGAGCGACGTGCTGCTGGCGACGGCTTCGAACGCTATCATCATCGGCTTCAACGTGCGCCCGGAACGCAAAGCGGCCGAGCTGGCGCAACAGGAGAACGTCCAGATTCGCCTGCACTCCATCATTTACGAACTGCAGGACGAGATTCGCCTGGCCATGTTGGGATTGCTTGAACCTGCCTTCAAGGAAAACTACGCGGGCCGCGCCGAAGTCATCAATGTCTTCCGGATTCCCAAGGTGGGCACCATCGCCGGCTGCCGCGTGCAGGATGGCGTGATTCGCCGCGACGCGGAAGTAAGGGTTATGCGCGACGGAGTGCAGGTCTTCAAGGGCAAGATCGCCTCGCTCAAGCGCTTCAAGGACGATGCCCGCGAAGTGACCAACGGCATGGAGTGCGGCATCTCCATCGCCAACTTCACCGACGTGAAGGAAGGCGACATTGTGGAGGCCTTCAGCACGGAAAAGCTGGCCGCGGATTTGGGGGCGCTGACGTCAGCGAAAGCCTAGCGTAAGATGGAGACAACCGGAAAGGAGAGCCCTGTATGCAATTGACTGTACCCCCTGACCTCGAATCGCTCATCCATAAGCGGCTCTCCAGCGGTGCGTATGCGAACGCTGAAGAAGTGCTCCGCCGCGCCCTCGAGGCACAGGACGCCGAGGAAAGCTGGACCGATGAGGAACGACAGGCGTTGTCGGCCCATATCGAGGAAGGCTTCCTGCAGGCAGAACGCGGAGAACTGATTGGCGCCTCTGAGGCACGAAGTCAGATCGAAGCCATGAAAGAGGATTGGCGTCTCGGCCGGCCTTAGCAACGCATTGATCGAATAGGCAGCCACGCGCGGGTTTCCGAATGCGATTCCTTCCTCGATTTGCACAAACGACCGCGCCTGACGCCATGCAAGCCCGCAATATAATAATGGTGTGGCTCACGCGCAAGAGATGAGCTTCGGTTTTAACCTCCTCCGCCCGGAGTAACGGCGGTTAGATTCGTGACTGGGAAGGCCGGTCTACAAATTAATGCTGTGCGTCGCGCACTGCTCTCGACGCGCCCCAGCTACCCACGAATCCCAATCGAAAAGAGACGGCGCGCACGGACTCTTGCGGTCGCGTAGCTCATTTCTGAGGGATTCAAATGCCTGATACAACGAGTTCTTTTGTTCTCACTCCACGCGCAAAATCAGATGTTTTCGAAATTTGGCGCTACATCGCCGAGAACAACGAAGACGCCGCGAGCCGCGTAGAAGGCGCGATCTTTGACGCCTGCTCGTTCGTAGTGAAGAATCCGCTCATCGGCCATGCGCGGCCCGATCTTACCACCCGCCCCGTGCGTTTCTGGGGTACGGGATTTTGCTGGCGCAGTAAGGTCAGGTTGTTGCGTCCCGCCGCCACACGGCCGCGTCGAAGCTGTGCGCACACGTATAACCTTCGTCCGTGTATAACTGGATGGCTTCGGCGTTGGCCTCGGTCACGGTAAGAGAGATTTCCGTGGCGCCAAGGCGAGTGAAGCTGTGGGCGGCCTGCGCGAGCAGCATCCGGGCAAGGCCGCGGCGGCGGAAGGCGGGATGGACGCAAACCTGGGTGAGGTGCCCGCACTGCCCACTGATGCGCGAAGCAAGCACGAGCGCGGCAAGCTCGCGGCTGGTACGCTCAACCACCACGTACGACGCCTGCTGAGAGAAACTGCCGCAGCCGGCATAATGCACGATGTTGTTCAAGAAGCGCATGGACCCGTGAACGGAGCGGTATTGGTCGTTGATCAAGCTGTCTGGATGGTCGCGATAGGCTTCGCAGATGAGCCGGGCTGCCGGCGAAAGGTCTGCCTCGCGCCATGGGCGAAACTCGAGGTTGGGGGGCAGAATTGTCTGAGGCGGTTTCGAATGCCGCTGCAACGGTTGCACCAGAAAGAGCCTGCGGAAGATTTCGAATCCGGCGTTGCCGAAGATCTCGCCGAAGGTGCCGGAGGGATGCAGAAGCAGTTGTGCTTCGATGCGTTCGACGTGCGGAGAGTTGAGCAGCAACTCGAGGAGATGGCGGAGCAACGTTTCTTCGATGGCCGGAGTTGATCCCGGCGCTCCACCTGCGACCTTCGGTTCGCATGGCAATGCGAAGACATCGCCGATGACGGCCTTCGTCTCTTCGTAAACGCAGAAGACGTAGCCCATCACCTGGCCGGACGCGAGCGCCGCGTAACCGGGAAGCATATGGTTATCGAGGTACTGCATGAGCAGGCGCGCCGAGGCATGGTAGTCCCAGTGGAGGCGAGCCGCCCACAACTCGCCCTCCGCCTCCAGCACAGGCCGCAGGATCGGGGCCGCAAAGTGCCGCAGGTCAAGGATCTCGATCGAACTGCCGGATGTCTGCATTCCTCCTCAATCTGAAGCCCCATTGCGTTGGCTCATCGCCGTGCGTGAGTGAGATGCGCGGTTCGCTGCTGGGTGTACTCGGATCAAAGAAAGCGTAGGGTAAATCCTCACCCAGTTGACTGCACCCGTGGAAAGACCCTTTCGGCCACTTTGACACGAGTTCGCTTTCCGCCGCAAGTTGACGGGCATCTACTTACTGCCGACGAGATAAACTTCGAGACCCTGCTCCGGCCAGGCGAAGAGCGGTTCATACTGCCGGCCTTCAAGAAGCTCGCTCAGCGCGAGTTGGGTGTCCAGATCGACGCCATGGCGGCCCTGGATGCGCGCCACGAGAATGTGCTGTTCATCGGGCACGCCGCTCTCGTCGTAATTCACCACCTCGCGGTTGCGATAGAACGAGAGCCCGAACTCCGCGTCGCGGCGTACACGGAACACAGCGACAGTCTCGTTTGCAGGAACCTGCTCGCTGATTCGCTCGGCCAGCGGCCGCGCGGAGTAGGAGCGATCGAGCAGATGAATGATGCGCTTGGTGGAGTCGATTCCGGGGAGACCAAAGACCGGGCCCACGCCATATACAAACAGAACAAGCACCACGAGAATCCAGCATGTAGCCAGCCGCAGCCGGGCCACGCCAAAACCTTTGGTGACAACCAGGATGAGGAGAGTTGCCCCAAGGGCAGCCAAAGAGGCCGCGGCAATCGCATGATTGGGCGGCACGGCTGCGCCATGAACGACAAACCAGGGCAGAAGAAGCGCCCCCAAGGTCATGGCGCCACATACCACGGCATGACCCAGGAGAATCCATCGGTTCAATCCCGGCTGCCGGCGTCGATACAGGTAGTCTCCAGTGAGAATCGTGATAGGAGGAATCGCGGGAAGGATGTAGCCGGGCAGCTTGGATTGCGATAAGGAGAAGAAGACAACAGGAATGAGGGCCCAGAGAACAAGAAACTCGGGAAATGCGTCGCCGGGGCGGGTGGGCAACGGCTTGCCGACACGAGAACGGCGCAGGCGCCACTCGGCCACCGAAGTGAGAATGCCGTCGATGAGTGCGCGAACCGCGATCACAGTCCACGGCATAAGGCCGAGCACCATGACTACCAGGTAATACCAGAACGGCTGATTGTGCTGGTAGCGGTCAGTGGCGAAGCGTTGCAGGTTGTGCTCGAGGAAGAATTCCCGGAAGAAGGTTGGGTTTTGATGCTGCACTGCAATGAACCAGGGCAGCACCATGGCAAAGTAGAGAACTACGCCCGGCCACCAAAACGAGCGGCGAAGGATGTGCCACTCACGGCGCAGAAAGGCAAACGCGGCGATGATGAGAAAGGCGAGTAAAGGCGCCACCGGCCCCTTGGCCAGCGTCGCCAGTCCGGTAAAGAAGTAGATGTCGTAGAGCCAGAATTTGGAATCGGTTTCGTACCAGGCATACCACCCGAGCAACCCGATGGCCAGTGGCGCGGCCATCTGCATATCAGTAGATGCTCCGCGCGCGAAGGCCATTATGCCGGCGCAGGCCACGGTGATCAGCGCCGCGTCAAGATGGCCGCCGGGCCGGAATCGCTTCATGTGCAGGTAGATGAGCGCCACCATGATGAAGGCGAAGGTGGCTGAGGGCAGACGAGCCGCCCAATCGTGTACGCCAAAATCCTGGAAGATGAACATCGCGCGCCAGTAATAGAGCGCAGGTTTCTCCAGCCATGGGTGCCCGTAGAGGTAGGGGGTCACACAGGCGCTTAGCCGGTCTTTGAGCGTGGGCGCGGCGTCGAAGCGCACCAGCATCTCGTGCGCGATCTGCGCATAGCGTGGTTCGTCGGCACCCACCAGACCGAGGCCGTCACCGCCCAGCAAGGGCGTAACGCCATAGACGAGGAAGAAGATGCTGAATGCGAGAAAGACGGACGCTTCAGAGATGGTGGCCCAGCGAGGCATGCGCCACGGCCGGCGTGCCGCTTGATCCGGAACCAGCGGTTCCACGGGATTCTCCATCTCCGGCAATACTCCAAATATCGCGATGCTGCGTGCTTCGCGCAGTATGAAGGCCTTGGTTTCATGCAGTGCGAAGGGCGAATCAGGCCGGGCCTACTCGCCTTCCGTACTGCGCAGAGGCGCGGAGATCCTTCAATGGTGCAACAGGGTCAAGGCTAACAGATTCTGAGGGGCGGTCATCCGGATGCGGCGGTGAAACCGGCAAGGGCGTTGCGCAGTTCACCCAGGATCTGAAGAATGGAGCGTTTTCTGGTCTGCTCTCGCAGAGCCTGAAGAATCGCCGCAATCGGATCGACGTCAAAAGAGCTGGAGGCTCCGGCTCCGTTACCCATCGGCGCATTGGCCGCTGCATCAACCCCGGACATCCGGGAATTACGATTCATGAGCTCAGTGAAGAGGTGCTTCCTTCTCCGGCGTTGGATTTGCGTCTACGGAACCCGTCTGCAGCGAGGCGCGACGGGCCCCGGCGGACTTGCCCGACCCACTGGAATTGCGACCCCGGCTCATCAATTCCTCGATGCGCGCCTGGAATCGGCCCGACCTGTCGGCGAGAAAACTCAATTCCGGCACATGTCGCACGCCCATTCGGTCTTTTAACTCGCGTCGAATATAACCCTTCGCCGCCTCGAGACCGGCGACGGTTTCCTTTTCGGACCTGGCGATATCTTTCACCGTGCTGTCTATGGCCACGTAAACGCGCGCCGATTTTCCGCCTGGATTCAGCGCCACTTCGCTCACGTGGCAGAAATCGATACGCGGGTCGGAAAGCTCGCCTTCAATCATGGCGCCGATTTCTATCCTCAGCGTCTCAGCCACCCGGTCCTGATGATGTTTCCTTGCCCTGTGCTCCGGCATGGCCCTCCTCCATCCACAGGGACGAAGACCTGTCCGTGTGGCTCCATTCCTTGCCCAAGTAAACCAATCAGGATAACAGAGGCGAAACCTGCGCGAGCTGAATTGCCGTCTGTTTGGCATTGCCCCGTGAGATTCCCGCGGTCGATTCGGGTTGATTAACGGCTAGGCTGAGAAATCCAGGGCGATCACTTCATGAAGCCCGATCGGCGGCGTTTCAAGGAAAATGGTATCGCGCTCCGTGCGGTACGGAACGTCTCTGGCGGCGACGAGCAGATGAACGCGACTGACGCGCTTGCCTGCCGGAATTCGCAACGAGATCTTTTGCCCCGCGACAGGAATGATTTCCCTCACCGGACCTTTCATCATCATGGGATTGGTGAGATTGACGAGGTGCAGAGTCATCGAGTTCTCTTGCTCCCACACAGCCACATCCAGAATGCCTTTGCCCTCCACCGTAACTAGGGGAGCCTCATTTGTGGCCCACTCGACCGCGTTGCGCAGCAGCTTGCCGTGGTCGGTGCTGAGCACCTGCCAGAAAGTGCGATCGATGTCACCGGGAAAATACACGACGCGGCCGCCCCCAACCCGCTGCATGTAGACACCGGGGCAATGCGTGGCGCCGGGCCGCGTAAACACTGACTCCATGGGCAAGTCCGGGTAGGAAGGAACAATGCGCAGAGGCGTGAACTGCCCGCCATCGGCCGGAGATACATCCACCTGGTTCACGGCATTGATGATGCGCCCTGAGTCAGCAAATCCGCGAAGGAGCGGATGCAATGAGTTGGTCGAGGGATCCTGTTCCAAACTCAAGTAGGAATTGAGGATGTTGTTCTCGACCTTGCCTCCATACGAGGCGCCAAGTAGCGAAGCCAAACCGAAGTCCTTTCGGCGCACACCCCATTCGTCGTAGAGCGAAGTCTCGTAGGTGGCGACCAAGCCGCCTCCGCGCTCAACAAATCCGCGAATGCCGGCGCACTGATCGCCGGACATTGCCGCAATGTTCGGAAGGATCAGCGTGCGGAACGGCGCAAGATGCTCGGCATCGAGACAGCGATCATGAACCATCTCGAACGGAATACGGGCCTCGACGAGCGCTTCGTAGAATCCCAACGCCGGTTCGTCGATTTTCTCGCGCGCCTCATCTCCGCCGTAGAACCATGCGCTCTGTTGCGAATAAACCAGGCCCACCCGCGCCAAGGGCCGAAGATTTTTCAAGTATTTCTCATTGGAGTAATGCCATTCGAAGATCTCTTTCACGACCGCCATCCATCGTTTGTCGATCGGCTTGGCGTTGAATTTGACGAACCAAGGACGAAGGCCCTGGGCCATGCCATCGGCGACCCACATGCGAATCTCGTCGCCATTCTGTACTGAGTCCTTCCATCGATGCTCGTCGTCGATCCCCACACTGAATATTCCCACGATGGCTTTGTTTCCCATCGTCGCGCGATATTCCTTGCCGTTCTTGCCATTGGCCCACGGAGCCATGAGACCTTTGCGGCTTTGGCGGTCGGCAAACAGCGTGGGCGCAAGCTCGCCAACCGTCTTCATATCCAGATCACTCAACGCACCGCCGCCGGCGTTGGCAATGTAACTCGCTCCTGAATTGATGGCACGAATCTTTTCGTTCCAAAGTCGCCAGAGATCGAAGAGCCGCTGCTGCCGCCAGAGGATGTATCGCTTTCGCGCCGGGTCCTGCGGGTCGTTGGTACGCGGCAGATCCAGCCCCGATGCGGCACGGAAATTCTGCTCGCAATGTTCGCAATAGCACATGCCGCTGCCCGCCCAGCGGTTGGTGAAGATGCCGTCCGGCTTATACATGCGCATGATCTCTTCATGCACAGCGGTCATGAACTCGAAGTTGTAGGGTCCGAGAGCGCAGGTCTCCCAGTAGCGCGGATCCGAGGGATGGCGAACAGGCTGGCCGCTTGCGTCTACCCTGATCCAGTCAGGGTGCGCGTCATACACTTTCTGCCAGCATGCGTGCGAGTCGGTCCGCGCCACCACATTCATGCCGAGCGCCCGGCAGCCGCGCAGCAAGTCACCAAAGGTGTCGCGATCGCCGAGCCACGCGCTGCGCTGCTGCAGCGGAATCTGAGTGGGATAAAACGCAACCACGCCGCCCGCGCTCAGGCAAGCCGCATCGGCATGAACGCTGTGAAAGTAGTCGAGCCAGAACTGTTGGTCGTAATTGCCAGGATCGTCCTCGACAAAGGCAAGCTGTGCCCAACGCATGGGCCGGTTGTACCAGTCGCCCGCTATGCCTTGAGGTTGCGCCGCTTCGGCTGCGTCGCCTGCCGCATAAACATCCTTCGCAACACCCGCAGGCAAAACAAATCCAGTTGCAGCAAGTGCCGATCCCTTTACGAATTCTCGTCGGCTGCTCATTCCACGGCCTCCAGTGACTCTGCCATTTCATCACGAGAGGCCGGTTGCGGGAAGTTTCCCGCCGCAAGCAGGCGGCGCAAAATGCAGCTCGGACTCAGCCTTCGCGCGCTGCCCGCTCCAACTCGGCGATGTCGAGCTTCTTCATCTTCATCAACGCCTGCATCGCTTTGGGATGCTTGATGAGTTCCGGCAGGCGCGCCGGAACGACCTGCCAGGAGACGCCAAACTTATCCACAAGCCAGCCGCACTGAATCTCTTTGCCGCCGGAGGTGAGCTTCGACCAGTAGTTGTCGATCTCCTGCTGCGTGTCGCAGCGCACGACGAAGGAGATCGCTTCGGTGAAAGGGTGCCCCGGGCCGCCATTGAGCGCGGTGAAATTCAGGCCGTCAAGCTCAAAGGAGACGGTGAGGACCATCCCTTTCGGACCGCTTGGAGTGTCCGCTGAGCTCCTGAGCTCGCCGAGTTTGCGCGAGTTGGGGAAGATTTTGCAGTAGAAATCGGCGGCTTCCTCGGCGTTCGAATCGAACCAGAGAAAAGGCGTGATACGGGGAGAGTCTGCGAAGGTGCTCATAGAATCACCTGGATGTTGAATTGGCTGCAGTGGGAGGACCAGCGGCCGTTCTCCATTGCTACCATTGGTAGATCACTGAATGCAAGTAACGTTGCAGGATGCCGTTGTAAAAAGAATCGCCGCGGCCAAGCCGCCACCGCTGATTTATCCGTTTCCATCAAGCTCGCGATCAAAATCCAATTCCCCGAAAGGAAAACTGAAGCGATGAAGGTAAACACCTATCTGAATTTCCCCGGCAATTGCCTGGAAGCCATGAAGTTCTACGAGAAGCATCTGGGCGCAAAGATCCTCATGAAATCGACGTTCGCTGAAATGAGCGCAGCCGGCGCTCCACAGAACATGCCGCCAGGCCTGGATCGGGATGGCATTCTGCACGCACGCCTCGCGCTTGGCGACACCACTGTGATGGCGAGCGATGGCCCGAAAGTGGAGCCCATGCGCAGCGCTTATCTCACCCTTTCTGTCGACAGCGATGCCGAGGCCGAGCGCATCTACGCGGCGCTCACCGAAGGCGGCGAGGTCTTTATGCCGATGGGCGAGCAATTTTTCGCGCACCGCTTTGGGCAGTTCCGCGACAAGTTCGGCATCAATTGGATGGTCATTCACGAAAAGCCGATGCAGCGCCCCGCTTGAGGCCTAATCTCGACCGCGTTGAAAAGAGGGCCATGGGCTGGTACTCTCATCTGTCCCGGTGATCCGCCGAGACGGCAGGTACGACCATGGCTTTCAAATTTCAGGGTTTCGATTTTCTCCATCTCGATTCGAGCCTGACGGAAGAGGAACTTCTTGTCCGGCGCACTACGCGGGACTTCGTCGACGCAAACGTGGTCCCGATCATCGAAGGCTGTTTTCGCGAGGGGCGATTTCCGCGCGAGCTCGTGCCGTTGATGGGCGGGCTGGGGTTCTACGGCGCTAACCTCGAGGGTTATGGTTGCGCGGGCATGTCGAATGTTGAATACGGACTGGTGCTGCAGGAGCTGGAGCGCGGCGACTCGGGACTGCGCAGTTTTGTCAGCGTGCAGTCGGCACTGGTGATGTACCCGATCTTCACCTTCGGTTCAGAAGAGCAGAAGAATACCTGGCTTCCCGTGCTCGCCACAGGCGAAAAGCTGGGCTGCTTCGGTCTCACCGAGCCGGGCTTCGGGTCGAACCCGGCGGGCATGACCACTCGCGCGCGCAAATCGGGCGATGAGTACATCCTGAACGGCGAAAAAATGTGGATCACGTCGGGATCGATCGCCGACGTGGCGGTGGTGTGGGCGAAGCTCGATGGCGCAGGCGGCGGAGACGAAAGTGGGGCTGGCAGCGTGCGCGGATTTCTCGTCGAAACCGACCGGCCTGGTTTCACGTCAAGCGATATTCACGGCAAATGGTCGCTGCGTGCTTCGGTGACCAGCAGCCTTTCCCTTGAGGACGTGCGCGTGCCTGCGGACCACCTGCTGCCCGGCGCTGATAGCCTGAAAGCCGCGCTGATGTGCCTGAACCAGGCGCGCTACGGTATCAGCTGGGGCGCGATCGGCGCGGCAATGGATTGCTATTCGACGGCACTCAACTACTCCAAAACCAGAAAACAATTCCACGATCAGCCCATCGCCAGCCATCAGCTTGTGCAGGAAAAGCTGGTGTGGATGGCGAGCGAAATCTCCAAGGCTCAGTTGCTCTCGCTTCACGTGGGCCGGCTGAAGGATGCCGGCAAAGCCGGGCACCAGCACATTTCGATGGCCAAAAGGAATAACGTGTGGATGGCGCTTGAATGTGCGCGGCTGGCCCGTGACATTCTGGGCGCGAACGGGGTCACCGAGGACTATCCGATTATGCGGCACAGCATGAATCTGGAATCGGTGAAAACTTACGAGGGCACGCACGACATTCACACGCTGATCCTGGGACAGAACCTGACAGGGATCGGAGCGTACTGAGGTGCGACGCGCGCCGGTCCAACTGAAGTTCTTTGTCGACAAGCCGGGGCCGGGAACGGCATAGTCGTATTCATGCGGAGATTCCTTACGCAATTTCGATTGGCTCCCACTTTCGGAGCGGTCATCTTCGTTGTCGCGGGTGTTGGCTCTCCTGCCCAGCAACCGACCACTGCGCCCATCGTGCTGCATGCGGCGCGGCTGCTCGAGGTCGATACCGGAAACATTCTCCAGCCCGGCGAGATTCTGGTTGAGGGCGAACGCATCAAAGCGGTGGGTGTTTCTGTCGACCATCCTCAGGGTGCGAAAGTGATCGACCTCGGCGACACAACGTTGCTGCCCGGCCTCATCGACGCGCACGTGTTCCCTGGCGCACGATTTTCGCCGAGCAGGCCGCCAAAGCCGACCTGATGGCCGGTTTCACTGCCGAGCGCGACATGGGCACCGAAGGCGCAGGCTCCGCCGACACCGCTGTGCGCGACGCCATCAACCAGGGAATCATTCCCGGCCCGCGCCTCCGAATCAGCGGCAACGCGATCGACATTCTGGGCGGGCACGAAGACGCCATCCACTTTAATCCCGCGCAGCACGTGCTCTCGAACGCGGACTACGCCAACAGCGCTGACCAGATCGTTGCCGTGATTCGCGAGCAGCATAAAGAAGGGCGGTTGAGGAGGCAAGCCGGCTGGGCACGTTTGTTGGCGTTCACGCGATGGGCGAGCCTGGCACGCTTTACGCGGCCCAGGCCGGAGTCGCCTCCATCGACCACGCTACCCAACTCAGCGACGAAACCATGCGGCTGATGAAGGAAAAGGGGATTTTCGCCGTGCCGACCTTCACCATCTTCGAATACTTTGCCACACACACCGGTTCGCAAGACCAGGCGGCAGCCGAATCCGCCATGCTCGACTACAAGATCGCGGAATTCAAAAAACAAATCGCAGCTGGCGTTCCTTTCGCCGTCGGATCCGACGTCGGCCCGTTCCCGCACGGCACGCAGGCGCGGGAATTAACGCTCATGGTCAAATTCGGCATGACGCCTCTGGCCGTCCTGCAAGCCGATATGATCAACGGCGCCAAGCTGCTGCGCTGGGCCGGCCAGATCGGCGAGTTGAAGCCGGGGTACTATGCGGACATCATCGCCGTTCCGGGCAATCCGCTCGTCGACATCGGCGTCGTGGAACACGTGACCTTCGTGATGAAGAACGGCGTGGTGGAGATGCAGTAATTACACCGCGACGGTGAAGCTTTCCTCACTGCGGGTAACGGAGCGGTAAAGCGTGTCGCGCTCGATGGGGATGCGGCCGGCCTCGGTGAT
>JBEKWT010000069.1:0-10740 GCA_049512795.1 Occallatibacter sp. | reverse complement strand
GAGCGCGAGTGCGGGCTATTCTGGCGCGCGTTGCGAAGTTGCGGAGCTCCATTCACCGTGAGGGCGCGACAGCGCGTTGTTCTGGCGCGCGTTGCGCGCTGGACCGCTGCGGCGTGACGCACACGGCGATAAAATGCACCAGAGAAGATCCATCAACAGATCGACAAAAGGAACGCCATGCCTCGCTTTGCCGCGAATTTGACCATGATGTACGCGGAGCACAACTTTCTCGACCGCTTTGGCGCTGCCGCGCGCGATGGCTTCACGGCCGTCGAGTACCTTTTTCCCTACGATTATCCGGCGGCCACGCTGGCTGCGCGGCTCAAAGAGCATGGCCTGCGACAGGTGCTTTTCAACGCTCCTCCAGGAGACTGGAAGGCCGGCGAACGCGGGATTACGGCACTCCCCGGCCGCGAGCCTGAGTTTCGCGACGGCTTTTTACTGGCTTTGGAGTACGCCCAGGTATTGCAGTGTTCACGGATCCACGCGATGGCGGGCATTGCGCCGCGGGGAGCGGATCGCGCGCACGTGCTTGGCGTGTATACGGCGAATCTGGCGTGGGCAGCGGAGCGGGCGCAGGCGGCGGGCATCGACTTGCTGATTGAACCGATTGCGAAGCGAAACATTCCGGGATTTTTTCTCAATCGCCAGGAAGAGGCGCATGCGATCATGGCCGAAATCGGTGCTCCGAACCTGAAAATCCTGATGGACCTTTTTCATTGCCAGGTGGAAGAAGGCGATTTGGCGGTGAGGATCCGCAAGTATCTCGCGGATGCGAAAAAAACGCGCGTGGGCCACTTCCAGATTGCGGGAGTGCCTGAACGCCATGAGCCGGACACCGGCGAAGTGAGCTACGGATATCTCTTCGACCTGATCGATGAACTGGGATACGAAGGCTGGATTGGGTGCGAGTACATTCCCGCTGCGGGCACTTCGGCTGGACTGGGCTGGTTCAAGAAGCGAACCGCCGCGCGCTAGAGGTTCGCAACGCGGCGGCTTCCGTTTCAGGATGGGAGTTCGCGTGTTCTACTTGACCACGCCGAAGGTGAGCGTGGTGGTGGAGTGCATGGTTTCGCCGGGGCGCAGAAGCGTGCTCGGGAAATCCGGATGGTTCGGCGAATCGGGAAAATGCTGCGTCTCCAGGCAAAGGCCAGAGTGCATTTCATACTTCACGCCGTGGCGGCCGGTAAAGGCGCCATTGAGGAAGTTGCCCGAGTAGAACTGCACGCCGGGCTCCGTCGTTTCCACTGTCAGCTTGCGCCCACTCACCGGATCAGTGACGATGGCCGCTAACCGCAGCGTGCCGGGCTTGCCGTTTACGACCCAGTTGAAGTCGTACCCGTGGCCGCGCTTGAGCTGCTCGTTGTCGGCGTCGATGCGCGCGCCGATCACTTCAGGCTTGGTAAAATCGAGCGGCGTGCCGGCCACCGGAGCCAGCTCGCCGGTTGGAATCAGCGTTGCATTCACGGGTGTGTAGCGGTCGGCGTTGATCTCGATTTTCTGGTCGAGGATGTTGCCCTGGTCGTCACCATGCAGGTTGTAATACGAATGGTTGGTCAAATTCAATACCGTTGGCTTGTCGGTAGTGGCGGAGTAGTCGATGCGCAGTGTGGCGCCACTGAGGGTATAGCGCACTTTCGCGGTGAGTGTTCCCGGGAATCCCATGTCGCCGTCGGGGCTGACGAGAGTGAACTCGACTCCTCCCGGCACTTCATGCGCCTGCCAAACGTATTGATCGAATCCCTTCGGGCCGCCGTGCAACGCGTTGGGCCCATCGTTCAAAGGGATCTGGTAGGAATTTCCGTCAATCGTGAACTTGCCCGCGGCAATGCGATTACCGTAACGCCCGACAATGGCCCCGATATACGGGTTGGGCGTTTTCAGATACGTGCTCAGGTCGTCGTAGCCGAGCACGACATCTGCCAGCTTGCCGTTGCGATCCGGGGCCTTGACGCTTACCAGATGCGCTCCGTACGCCATAACTCTTACTTCAATTTGCCCGCTGGTCAGCGTGTAGATCGGGACGGCAACCCCGTCCGGAGTCGTACCAAAAACCGCCATCTTCGTCTCTCCCTTTGCAACGGCCGAAATCGCCGTTGCCATAGCCATGATGATTGCAAGAACCTGAGTCACTCGTTTCACAATTTACCTCTTTGCCTTCACGCGCCCGCCAAATCGCGTTTGTCCGGCGCAGTTTGGTGCGCACCGGATTCAGGCCGCGATCGCAGCGCGAAAACGTTCCCTCGCAACTATAGCTGAAGCGGCAGGTTAACCCAACCTATTCCCACAGGGGCACGATGTGGGGATCCGGCAGGGGTGAGGCGCCGACGGCTGGATTAGCAAGCATCGGTCGTGCGTTTCTCAATCTTCGCTGACTTGCGGCAAGGCTGACAGTTCGAGTTTGCCGGGCTCGCAGCCTTCGCGCGCGACAGGAATGTAGCGGTCGGCTTCAGGCAAGATGCAGGCGAGGAATGTGGCTGCGACGATGCGGAGGTCGGAGAGAAAAGTGGCTTGAGCCATATAGTTGAGATCGATGTTGGCCTTCATGGGCCGGATTTGCTGATTGTAAAAAACATCGAGAAGATAGGGGTGGATGTGGCGCAGGACTTCCTCTTCTCTGCGGAAGGCGAGGGTGGCCGCGCCTGTAATGCCGGGGCGAAACGGCATGTTGCGAATGGCGGCGTATTGCGGCAGCTTTGGCCGGGGACCGACGAGGCTCATGTCTCCGCGGAGGATGTTGTAGAACTGCGGCAGTTCGTCGAGCTTGAGCTTGCGGAGAATGCGGCCGAGAGACGTGATGCGGCAGTCACCGTCGCGGGTGAGGCCGGGACCGGAATCGGTTCCCGAGGAATAGACCATGGTACGGAATTTGTAAATGCGAAACAGCTTCCCCTTGCGGCCCATGCGTGGCTGGATGAAGAACGCAGGACCGCGCGAAGAGAACTGGATGAGGGTGGCGATGGCCAGCATCGGGATGGAGAAAACAGTGAGAACGAGCAGCGCAACGGCAATGTCGAGGAAACGCCTGGTATTCGAGACGGTCCAATTGCTTGCCGAAGGAGAATCAGCACTCAACTCGAGAGAGGGCTCCGCGCCAGACGGGTTGAGCGGGGCCAGGCCCCAGGGAGCCGGAGTGAGAATGAATTCCTGATCCGGAACGCCGCTAGCGGAATGCATAAGGCCACACCTCAACGAAGAAATTCACAGTGCTCTGGCTCAGAGGCAGAGAATCGATCAGAATCGATCAATCGGCTTGGAGTTTCCGTTGCAGACCTGTAGCCGGGACTCAACGTCTGAAGCGAACCACGCAAACTCGTGGCAATCTTCGTGCGGTTTTGGCGGGTGAATTATGAGAAGACATTCAGACGCACAAGGCGGGTCATTTGACTACATCGAGAGCGGCGGAACTCAGAGACAGCTGCGACATGATTTCGGTCCAATCCGCGATCGACCGAAAACCGGAGGGTTTTACCGCTTTTTCGGGCACGACAATCGTGTCTCCCGGGTAAAGACGGAGATTATCTAATGAGGATGAGCCAAGGATGGAATTGCCATCGCCGCGATGAACGACTGAACCATCGGCCCGCAGGACGAAAATCTGATGACGGTCGGCTTCACGGGCCGGACCTCCGGCAAGGCGCAGGTACCTGCCGACCCTGGCGCTGTTCTCGCACAGGAACGCATTCTGGTTGAAGACCGCGCCGATCACCTGAACTGTGGATGGACGCGATGGAATTACGAGCCGGTCGCCATCTTCCAGAATCATGTCGGGAAGATCGCTCACGCTATGGCTGAAGGGAGAAAGATTGAGCACGATCCTGCCCGATGCCCGCGCTTGGCGCAGGCGGGACGCCAGGCCCTGGTTGGCAGACAGCAAGGCGCTTTGAGAGCTGCTCTGGCCGGTCTGGTTTTCCAGAGCTGAAATCGCATTCCGCTGCATGAGATGCGCGAGACGATTGGCGTATTCATCCATCCGTTGCTGCTCGAGCGCTTGCGTGCTCACGCGCGTGAATTCGGACCCGTAGAGATATGCCTTTGGGGTCAGGCCGCCGGCACGCTCCACGATGGATCGAAGCGTTTCTCCGGGAGCCACGCTGTAGACACCGGCTTTGACGATCTCCCCTTCCAGGCGCACGTATTTGGTTCGGCGATCGACCGGCAAGTCAAGATCGTCGCGTGAAAAGATGGTCACGGCGTCGCCCGGCTGGAGAGCGAGATCCTGTGAGCC
Source organism: Occallatibacter sp. (assembly GCA_049512795.1). Taxonomy (GTDB): domain Bacteria; phylum Acidobacteriota; class Terriglobia; order Terriglobales; family Acidobacteriaceae; genus Telmatobacter. The sequence continues at coordinate 6,512 of JBEKWT010000069.1, read as the reverse complement.
GTCGTGCTCGAGGACAAGCTTGCCGAGATCGAACGAGATCAGAGAAGTGTTCATGGTGGATGAATCGCGCCTCTCGATGACGGCGTAGTCCCAATCTGTTTCGCCGGCGGTAGACCGGACTGCCGCGTCCTGTCCAGCCGGGGATTGTTCACCGGCGGGGGTGAATTCGGGCGCGGGAAGGCCGAGTTGCGTGCGGCGCCACCAGTATCCGCGGGTCACCAGCGAATCGCGATCGGGAATGAGATCGCTCACATGCATTCCCGGGCGCCAGCGAAAGTGACCTGGATTGGCGACCGATCCGCGCAACGTAACGGTGTCGCGGTAGTTTGAGACGATTGGATCGACGCGCACAATGTCTCCGTCCGCCAGTTTCGCGGCGAGTCCCTCATCGTTGTCCGCGAGCTCGAAGGCAATGCGCTCGGCGTGGTCGGCGATGCGGTCAATGGAAATACGCGAGCCCGCGGCCATGGCTGTTCTGCCTCCGGCCGAGTCAAGCAGGTCGCCGAGAGTTTCTTTTCCGCTCAGTTCAAAGATGCACGGCGCTCGCACGCTGCCAAGCAAGGCGACCTGCGGGCCCGCGGGAGGGATATAGAGCACGTCGCCCGGCTGCAGTTGCATATCGCCGGTTTTGTCGCCTTTGACGAGCAGTTCATAAAGGTCGAAGTCGGTAAGAACCTTGCCGTCGCGTTTGAGTTGAATGTGCCTCATGGAGCCTGTGGAGGAAGGCCCGCCACTGGCGAATACAGCGTCGACCAGCGTACTGAGCGCGCTGACCGTGTACTCTCCCGGTTGCCGCGCCTGGCCGGTGATGTAGACCTGAATGGAATGAATCTCGCCGAGGTCGACCGTGAGCTCGAAGTTGCGGTAGATGCGGTCCATCGTCTGGCGAAGATGTTCTTCCGCGGCGGCAACGGTGAGGCCCGCGACATGAACCGATCCGATTTTCGGCAGGAATATGTCGCCCTCGCGGCTGATGCGCAGGTTGGCGCTGAAGTTGACCTGTCCCCAGATTCTGATCTCGAGTTCATCCTGGGCAGACAGGATGAGATCGGCCGGAGCGGGAGCATTGTTGACCGGTGCAAACGTGACCTGCCGGCCGGTGAATAAGCCAATTCCGTAAATGGGAAGCATTTGACCGGTTGTCGCGGCTACAAAGCGCTGAAACTCCGTGGGCGGCTCCGGAGGGAGTCCTAGGGTGCGGGGCTCGGCAGCCGGCCCAGGCTGCGAGGACCTCTCCGTATAGGTTGAGCCTGAGGTGAGGCTGCCAACAGCCGAGGCCTCACTCGATTGGTCGGCGCGCGGCTGCCTCTGGACCGGCCCGGAAACATCGAAGACTGCCGGAGCCTCCTGCGATTGGCTCGATGAGCCGCTGGGCTCCTGAATCTGGCAAGCGAGAGAATCCGGATCGGAATCTTCAGAGCATTGCGCGTGCAGCGGCCCAGGATAAAAGGCCAGGGCCAAAGAAATGACGAATCCCAGGTAAGACAGGCGAGGCCCCATGAATTGCGGGAATGAATGGCTTCTCATATACGAATCATTTTTCCCATAACCCAATGGATCGGAGTGCGGAAAACGCGAAATGCTTTTTACGATTTCCCAATTTCAGACAAATCGTGAGGATTTTCCCAGAATTGAAATCGGCCTATCGATCGCAGCGAATTCACACGTCGCGCTGCCCCTGCTCGCCGGTAATCTGGGCGCAGCTTTCAAATCCACGCTCAGGTTCACTTTTGAAGTCTCCTCATGGTGAGGAAGCGGTTGAACCCGCCGTAACCGGCATTGAAGGAAGGGACGCGTGCCAACGGAAACGCTCGAACCTGCTGCCCGCACCGACGAAACACTGAAATCGCCGCTTCGCTCGCTGCTCGAGAGCGCGCTTCGCCAGAGAAGACTGGTTGGCCTGTTGACGGCGGCGCTGATTCTGCTTGCATCGGCGGCGGCGATTCTTCTGCCCGACCTCTACAAGGCGTCGGTCGTGATCCTACCGCCGCAAAGCAACTCATCGAGCGCAGCCATGCTGGCGCAATTGGGAAACCTGGGTGCGCTGGCGTCGATGGGCGGGGGATTGAGCATCAAGAATCCCAATGACATGCAGGTTGCGCTCATAAAAAGCCGCACGGTAGAGGACGCGATGGTGGAGCGATTTCATCTTCAGGCGGAGTACCACAAGCGCTATGTTTCATCGGCGTGCAAACGATGGGAGAGTATGACGGCGGTCGAAAACGGCTTGAAGGACGGCCTGATCCGGCTATCGGTGACCGACAGGGATCCCGAACGCGCCGCGGAACTTGCGAATGGATGGGTGGAAGAGTACCGGCGGCTGACCGCTTCACTCGCGGTGACCGAGGCCGCGCAGCGGCGGTTGTTTTTTGCGCGCGAGGTGAACGAGGAGCGCGACGCGTTGACCCACGCCGAAGACAACCTGAAAGACACCGAGCAGCGGACCGGAGTGCTGGAGCTCGACGGCCAGTCGCGCGCGCTGATTGCGTCGGCGGCCATGCTGCGCGCACAGGTGGCGGCGAAGCAGGTTGAAATCCGCGCCATGCGGGAATTTGCCACGAGCGAGAATCCCGACATGGCTCGCGCGGAGCAGGAGCTGACCGGCATGGAGAGCCAACTGGCGGCAATGGACGTGAACAGCGACCATGTGACCGGCGACCTGATCGCGCCCAAAGGAAAGGTAACCCAGGCCGGCCTCGATTATGCGCGCGCCCTGCGCGAGGTCAAGTACCACGAGGCGATGTACCAATTGCTCACGGGCCAGTACGAGGTGGCGAGAGTCGACGAGGCGCGGCAGGGCTCGACGATCCAGGTGGTCGATCCGGCTATTGTGCCTGACCGTCCCGGATCGCATTACAGGCTTTGGATCTTTTTGGCAGGGATCGTTTTTGCGCTTCCACTGGCGCTCGTGGCGGCGTGGATTACAGACGCGATCGATAGTGTGCTGCGCCTGCGCCGCCACTATGGCTGCTGGACGGCGGTGCTTGAACAGGGCTGGACTGGAGCGGCGCGATGAAAGCGCTGCATGCCCTGGGAATGGACGGCGCGGTGACGTTCGCCTTTCTGGCGCGGCTGACCAGCATTGTGGGCAGCACGGGAACTGTGCTGTTGATCGTTCATTCACTGAGCGCGGTGGAGCAGGGCTACTACTACACGCTTCTGAGCCTGGTTTCGCTGCAGGTGGTTTTCGAACTGGGCTTCTCGTTCGTGATCCAGCAACTGGCGGCACACGAGTGCGTGCATCTGGAGCTCGAGGCCGATGGCAGCGTGACCGGGGACGCCGAAGCGCATGCACGCCTGGCTTCGGCGCTCAAGCTCAGCGTCCGCTGGTACACCGTGGCGGCCGCGGCGATGGCCCTGATCCTGGCGCCGATGGGGCTGATTTTCTTCTCGCGCTATGCGGCCCACGGCGGGGGGCAAGTCGCCTGGCAAGGCCCCTGGCTGGCCGCGGTGCTGGCCAATTCAGCCAGCTTGTGGTGCATGCCTTTCTATGCGTTTCTGGAAGGCTGCGGGCATGTTCGCGCGGTCGCTGCGATGCGCTTGCGCCAGGCCGGCGCCGCGGTTGTATGCGCGTGGGTGCCGATGCTGATGCATCACGGCCTCTACTCACCCGCGATGGTGATCGCAGGCCAGATGGCGACCGGTTTGCTGTTTGTGGCTGGCCACCGGCAGTTGCTCGCCGGGTTGCTGCGTTCCCGCAACGGCGAGACAGCGATCGAATGGAGGCGCGAGGTTTGGCCTTTCCAGTGGCGCATCGCCGTGAGCTCGATGTGCTATTACTTCACTGCCCAGGTGTTCATTCCGATTCTGTTCGCAATGCGCGGGCCCGTTGAAGCCGGCCAAATGGGCATGGCGCTGAGCATAACCGGGTATATGACCGTTCTGGCGCTGGCCTGGACCTCGACCAAGTCAACTCCTTTCGGCGGCATGATTGCCCGGCGCGCATTTGAAGAGCTCGACCGGCTCTTCCGCCGCACGCAGCGGCAGTCCCTGGCTGCATTTGCGACCATCGCGCTTGGCGTATGCGCAGGAGTGGCAGTACTTCCCTTCTTCGCTCCGCGGCTGGCCGCACGCCTTGCTTCGCCGCAAGTCCTTATCGTGCTTGTGGCGGCCGCCGCCGCCAACTGCGCCATCCAGAGCCTGGCAACGCTGCTGCGCTCCTTCAAGAGAGAACCGTTTCTGATTCAGTCGCTGATCGCATCTTCGCTCACGCTGGCGCTAGTCGCGCTCACCGCGGCTCGCTGGGGCAGCGCCGGCGCGGCATTTAGTTATCTGACCGCCACCGCGGGTTTTGCTCTACCGTCCGCGCTGACCATCTTCGCGCGCGCGCGCCGAGTGTACCTTGGGCGTGAACCGGGCGAGCTCTGCAAGGGTGAGGCGGCATGAACCAAGAGACTTCACACCGCGCGAGCGCCGTATCGGCCGGGGTGTTTTGTCAGCGTCTCGCCGGGCTGATTCTCGTCTCGGCTGCAATCGCGCTTGCCTTCAGCGACGCGGCGGGGTTTGCCCTCAGCCCGGAGGCCGGTGCAATCCTGCTCATGGCTACATTGGCCATCATCGCTTTTGCGATTTACAACACTCCGGGCAGAGCGACCAGCCTGATCGGCCTGTTCTTTGTCGGTACCTTGCTGTGGGTCGCACCACGACCGGTGATCGCGTTGATCTCCCAGGACGACTCCGTCTACACCTTGCTCTTTGGCCAGTTGGTTGCGCCTCGCGGCGCGGATCTCTACCACCTGCTTGTCTTCTGGATCGTCGGCGTCGCCGGATTGTTTGGAGGCTACTTTCTCTTTTTCAGCAACGCACGCATCAGCCTGCCGGCCCTGAGCAAACAAGGCCGGACCTACTGCAAGCTCAGTTTCATGGCCGCATTGGTCATTGTCGCGGCTCTGCTTCCAGTCCTGGCGCAGCAGCGGGCCGCAGCCTTTGCTTCAGGCGGCTACACCGCGCTGTATATGAACCAGGCGGAATCCTCATTCAGCATTCTGCCCATTCTCGGCTATCTGACGCCCACTCTGTATGCGCTGGCGGTCATCGTCGGCGAGAAGAAATACACCCGCCTCATGATTGTGGCGGTGGTTGGGTATGCGCTCTGCGGCATCTACTTCGGACGCAGGATGGAGGCGGGCACCTGGCTTCTGGTCGCGCTCTGGCATTCCAGCGCGATCCGGGAAAAGACTATCCGGACGGGCCCTCTGCTGGCAGGCTTTGCGGCAGCAGCCGTTGGATTCCAATGGGTCGAGGTTCTGCGGACACAAAGCGACCTGGCGGATCAGATCCTCTTCCTTTTCTTCTCCAGTCAGGGAGTCATCTTCATGATTCCCGCACTTTCATTCCAGCTCCCTGTTCCGCCCCTGCACACAACCATCGGCTCGCTTCTTTCCATGCGCCACGTGTATAGCCTTCTCGGCATAGGAACGGTCGGAACCGCCAATATCCTCGACTACATTTCCTCGCAAAGCAGTCCCGACCTGTTTGCCGGCGGCAACGGACTTAGCTCAACGGGATTTCTCGATGTGTTTTACCTATGCGGAAGAGTGATGATCCTGTACGCGATCGGCTGCGCGTTGGTTGGGTTTCTGCTACGAAAGTGGGAAGCGAGTGCGCTGAGAAGCAACGTCGCGATGTTCCTTCTTTGCATCTCCCTGCCCTCGCTCTTCTTTGTTCAGCGTTCTTCGGTCTTCACTGTGACGTCGCCGGCTGTTTTCCTGTCAGTCTTCATGGCCGGAACCTACGTCTTGAATCTCCTCATCACCATCGTCAAATCTGGCGCACGCCGGCTGGATGCTCCAGCGCCCGGCGGCGATTCCCCAACCATTCCTAACTATCCTGAAGCGATTTCGCGGCGTTCCGGCGGCTTTTTGCGTCTGTTCGGAGCCCGGGCAACCGGCTGTGACGGGAAGGAGGCGGCCTCTTGCCCTACACGGTGCTTTCAATCGTCGCAGCTCTAAGGAGATGCGGTCCGATAAGCGGGTTGTACAACATCACCCGGTACCTGGACCCAGCCGAATACCGGGCTACTATTGCCACTCTGTCTCCTGAACCAGCCGACAGCCTTGTCGATGCATTTCGGAGTCTTGGTGTCCCGGTCAGACAACTGGGCCTCTCCCGCGCCAAGTCTCTCGTATTCGGCATTGGAGAGGTGCGCCGACTGATCTCGGAGATCAGGCCTGATCTGGTTCATAGCCACGGGATTCGAGCAGACGTCCTGGCCGCGATGGCAGTCCCCGCATGCCCGGTGGTCTCAACCCTCCACTCCGATCTTTTTTACGATTACCGGTCCGCCTACGGCCGCTCGATCGGCACCGTGGGGGCGATGTGCGAATATGCGGCGCTGCGGCGCCTAACCGGTGTAGTCGCGGTTTCGCAGCCTCTCGCAGAAGTTGCGTCACGCCACGGAGTGACGGCAGTGGCCATTCCTAACGGGGTTGAAACCGATGTCTTTTATCCCGCTCCGGACCCGGGAATCGTCGCGGCGCTCCGAGAGCGCCTGGGTTGGCTATCGGACGCCG
>JBEKWT010000068.1:0-10842 GCA_049512795.1 Occallatibacter sp. | reverse complement strand
CGCTGCCGATCTCGTCCATCTTGGGGAAAGTTATCGCGCTGGCCTGCGGCCAAACACTCGCCTGAACCACCCCGGCTTGCGTTCGCAATAAGGAGACCGTTGGCGCTTTGAGTGCAGATGATAGTCTCTGCACCGCTGGCAGTCGCCGTGCCGCGGACAGTCCCGCTTGGGGCAACCGCACACAACCGGCCGCTCGCCGACGATCGAAAAAACATTCGCCCCGGCCTTCACGACGCTTCGAGCGCGGGTTTCCCGTTCTCGTCCATTTTGCCGAAGATCATCTTGCCACTGGCGGTCTGCAGCACGCTGGTGACCGAGATGGCGACAGAGCGACCGATGAGCTTCCGTGCGTGATCCACCACCACCATCGTGCCATCGTCCAGGTAGCCGACGCCCTGGTTGTACTCCTTGCCTTCTTTCAGGATCACCACGTTCATGCGCTCGCCCGGCAGGACCACGGGCTTGAGGGCGTTGGCCAGGTCGTTGATGTTCAAAACGTCCACATGGTGCAGGTGAGCCACCTTGTTCAGGTTGAAGTCGTTGGTGACCACCTTGGCCTCCCACTTCTTGGCCAGCTCCAGCAGCTTCAGGTCCACTTCGCGGATGGACGGGAAATCGTCGGGCACAATCTGCACCCGGATCTTGTCATTGGACTGCATGCGCTGCAGCATATCCAGGCCGCGGCGTCCGCGCTGGCGCTTCGACCCGTCGGTGGAGTCGGCAACGATCTGCAGTTCGCGCAGCACGAACTCCGGAACCACCAGCATGCCGTCAATAAAGCCGGCCTCGGCGATGTCGGCGATGCGGCCGTCGATAATGACGCTCGTGTCCAGCACCTTGGCGCTGCGGCGTGTAGGCTTATCGCCCGAGAACACGGTGCCCAGCGCGGCAGGATTCAGCAGGTCGCCCTTGCTCGCGCCGACCAGCAGGCCCACGTAGGTCATCAGCAGAAGCACGAAGATCTGCAATGCAGCCGAGTTCGCGCCGGAGAGCGGTGCTGCGCGCAGCACCAGGCAGAAGAGGGCCGCGCCAACGATTCCGAGCACGCTGCCGACAACTGCGCCGATCAGCCGCCGGAGCGTGAGAGCCCTGACGCGCAGTTCAAAGACGATGACCGCGCAGGCCGCGACCGCTCCCGCAATTGCGCCCTCCCAACCCGTCTGGAGCCCAAAGGGCCGGAGGAAGTAACAAACCGCGGCAAGCAGAATGACAAAAAGAAGACGCAAAAGAACCAGGTCCATACGAACCAACTTTCACCGGCGGCAGCACTTCACTGCCGGCCGATGGCCCCAATCTAAAGCCATCGATGGCGAGTATGCGCATAGCGACGCACCATCGTCAAGAGGGAAGCGGGGAAGGCAGGGCTCGGGGAGCCGGGAGTGACCGTTAGCCAATAGCCAGTAGGGAAAACACGCGCGTCCCGGGAACCGAATTGGGCGCCTTCAATTTACTTTGACGCCGAACACTCTAGCCGGTGCCTCTCTGCTCACTATTGGCTGCTGGCTATTGGCTGTCTTTCTCACGAAGCAGCAGCCAGCGTCTCGTCCTGCGGGATGCGCTGCGCGCCCTTGCGCGGGCCGCGTTTGCGCGCGCTCATCACCTTCACGCGCTCCAGCAATTCGAGCGACGAGCAGCCCTTCCTCGCCATCACCGCGTCGGCCACGTGGATCTCTCCACCCACGGCCTGTCCATCGGCGAGCAGGAGCATGGGCACATACGACCGCATGCGCTTCAGGCGCTCGGCAAGCTGAAATCCACTCATCTGGGGCATGTTGGTGTCGGCCAGGATAAGGTCGATTTGCGGCGTCGTAGAAAAAACGGCGATCGCCTCCTGGCCATTTGACGCCGCCAGCACGCGATAGCCGTTCGTTGCCAGCGTGAACTTGAGCACGGAGAGCTCTTGTTCGTTGTCGTCTACACAGAGAATCACTTTCTTTGGACGCATGGTCTTGGGATTACTCCTGGGTGCAATTTGAACGACATGATTCAAGGCAACAGATCACCGCCGGTCTGGCAGTTCAAGTCTTTAAATGTTAGGCCCGGTACGCTGGAGGAAGACGTGCTCACGTTCGTCGGATCGGTGGTTCCGATTCGCCGGCACAGAGGTCCGCGACCAAGGAGGGCGCGCCCGCTCACACAACCGGGAACCGGCACAGGACCCTCCGCGGCTAAGTCTTGCTTCGCGGTCAAGTGCTCAGTGATTTGGCGCTTCTCGAAAGAATTCCAGTCGAAACGCGCCAGAAGAATTGTCTGCTACGAATCGAAACAGTACGAGTACTGGAGAGCGATGAAAAGAGGGAATAAAAAAAGAAGACGGCACTGAAAATCCGACTGAAACAAATGGAAAACAGCTACTGCCAACACACATCGTTACTTGCGAAGATGAATTTCTGTTGAAAGCATGTGCATCACGGCAGGAAAAGCTGTCCTTTTGCAACAAGAACTGTGCTGCCCGCAACGCGCACATCGCTCACCCTGGCCGATTCTCTTTTGGCGGAGAGGAAAAGATTGCTCGGCCGGCCCATCTCCATACCCTGGCGCAGGTGCACACGCACGCCCGAAGGGACCGCGCCCCGAGCCACGAGATAAGCGATAGCGCAACCGGCCGCCGAACCCGTGGCCGGATCTTCGCCGCCATAGAACTGCATGCGTGCCCTGTACTCCGTTTTTTTCTGCCTTTGGTTTTGGTCGGGCGCAACTACATAAAACCAACGCGCCCCACGGTCTCGCAGGCACGCGGTAGCCTCCTCCTGATTCACTTTGAGGCGCGCCAGCGCGGCCTCGGAGCGAAGGACCACAATCGCAAAGGCTGTTCCCGTCGAAACGACCTGCGGCGGCAGCGCAGGATCCAGGTCGTCCGCCTCCAGGCCAGTAACGCGCGCCACGGCCTTTGCATCCAGCTCCAGGCCAAACTCCGGATCACGCTGCGTCATCTCGCCGAAGACTCCCGCGGAGCCGTCAGCGCCCGGCTCAAACCGCACCGGGATTGGCCCGACATTTTCTGCCAGGGTCACCGTGTCGCCCTGCAAGGTCTCGGGCGCCTGGGTTTTCAGCACTCCCGCCGTGCCCAGCGTGGGATGGCCGGCAAACGGCAGTTCCTCCCGCGGCGTGAAGATGCGCACGCGTACGCCCTCAACCCGCTCGATCTCCGCTGACCTGCGCTCGACAAACGTGGTCTCCGACAGATTGAACTCGCGCGCAATGGCCTGCATCCGCTCGGTTGCCAAACCGCACGTGTTCATCACCACGGCCAGCGGATTCCCAGCCAGCGGCTCGGTGGTGAAAGCGTCCACAACAAAGTAGTCGAGCGTCGGCAATGTCTTGCGCGCCTCCGTTGTGCAATGAGTGTACGATCAACCGGAATTTCGCGTACTTGTGGAAACACGCGCTCCTGTGGATTCAATCGCTGAACACTGATTGCGAAGAGCTTCACTCCGGCCGGGCGTTCAAGATTTCCAGAGGGGAATCGCGGAGGGCGCTGAGGACTCGCATTTGCGGTGCTGCCGTTCCGTAATCGCGAGCGGCAAATGCGCACGAAATTCCTTTACGCAACGAAGATCTCTGATCCCTGACCCTTGATCTCTGTCTCTAGAGCTCGATCTGCGAGTGCTGCTGCCGGATTCGCGAGCGATCCAGGAAGAGCCTCAAGCGGAGAGCCTCGGTGCGTTCAACGGCCACAAGGCGCATCTGGCGCCGAACATGGTCGATGTCATCCAGCCGGTCCAATTGCGCTTCGTCGTGATTGGCGTCGCGCTCCAGTCGCGCGATGCGCTCCTCAATGGTTTGACGGAACCGCGGACTGATTTCGAATCCTTCCTGGGCAGCGCATTGGATCGTCATGAGAGCACCTCGGAGCGGGAAGGCCTGAGGCCGAAGCTTTTTTCGCCGGCGGCCTCAAGTTTTTCCTATTGCTGCCGATACTACCGAAGCACCCATCTCTGCGCCAGATTACGGCGTCGCGCACCTTCAGTAACGCGCTGTCCGAAAATGCGACAGTTCGCGGTTCTCAGTTCGTAGTCCACGGTCTTTCGGGCGTACACAGATGGGGGCTTGAGCGATGATTCATCAACCATCAACTGAAAACTGAGAACGGTGAACGGAAACCTGACACCTGAAACCTGACACCTGCCCCTACCGGTCCGCCACAACGCCCAACTCGATTTGCGTTCCGCTCTCGAATTGAATGTTCTTGCGGGGGTCCAGCAACACGCCCGAAGAGGAGCTGTTGCCCGCGAGCATCACGCCGGGAATGTTCGTCGGATGCGGTCGAGCGCGTGCTGTCGCAACTCCATGAGCGCCGGTGTCCGTGTCTAAACCACCGCTCCCCTGTGTCGCGCTACTCGCAGTCGAGCCAAGGGTAGGGTCCGCCATGCCGATTCCCGAGGCGGCCGCATCGGCAGTCCGGTCCACCGGGCCATCTGCCCGGCCGGTGGATCCGCCCGGCATTCCTGCTCCCCGGCCGTAGACCCCATCTTGTCCTGGGCCCATCCTTCCACCGTTGGCTATGTCGCTGCCGGGCACGCCCATCATGTCGTCGCGATTCATTTGGTTTGCGGCCATCGCGCTGGCGCTTGAGCTCACTCCGCGAATCAACGTGTGAACGGCAATGCTCTGCCCGTTCTTCAACTCCACATGATCGAACGCAATCGCGATTCGTGCCGGCCCGTGTTGCTGGTCGTACGCCTGCACCTCGGTTATGTGGCCCACCAGCCGCGAACCTTTCGGAATCACGGTGCCGTCGGAGCTTTGCACTTTCTCAGTGGTCTTGAGCACAACGCGATCGCCCACTTTGGCGCTCTTTGAATCCAGCTTGCCCTCGAGCTCGCCCGTCACCGCGGACATCTCCCACGCGTGCGACGCCGCCAGGTCGCCGAAACCTCCAGCGGTCGGCGCGTAGGTCACCTTTGCGGAGTCACTTGCCGAAGGACCTGCATTTGGGTCTGAATTGGAATCTTGAGCGAGGAGGGGAATGCCGGTGAGGGTGGCGCCGGCCACCACAATGGCGATGGCGATTTTCATCTCGAAATCCTTTCAAAGATCCCGATCATCGCAGGCCGGAGGATCAAATGCGGTGCAGCTTAATTCCCTGGCGACGGTGCATAGTAGCCCTTGCGCACCTGCACTTTCAGATTTTCGCCGTTATCGCTCTTACACTCCAATCCGATGCGCCGGAATGTCCCATCCTCTTTGGTGTTGCTGGGGGTGTAGCTGGCCACGTACTGCGTGCGCAGCTCGGCTTCGATTTGCTCGAACGCAGCCTGCAGCTTGGCGCCGTTGTTGCCCACGTCGATGATCCGGCCTCCGGATTCGTCCGAAATCTGCTTCGCCGGGGAGTAGCCGTAATAGCCCTCGCCCTGACTCCAGTACATCTCCCGGTCGGCAATCAGGATCACGTAAATGATGATGTTGTTTCTCTGTGCCGCAGCAATGGCATCGCGAATCTTGTGATCGCTGCCCTCATCCTCGCCGTCGGTCAGGATGATTAGTGCTTTGCGGCCCGACTCCTGGTTGAGTTTGTCGTTGGCAGCCTCGAAAATCGCGTCATAGAGCACTGTGCCCTTGGGATTGCTGATGGGCACCGGCCCGCCGCCCATGCCGGGGGGCCCCAGAGATCCGCCGCCAATGTTGATCTGCGCTTTTTCCATAGCGCGCGCCAGCAAGTGCGGACTGTTGGTAAAGTCCTGCAGCAGGTCGACATTCACGTCGAATTCCGCCAGAAAGGCTTCATCCTGCTTCCGCAAAACCTGCTCCAGAAACTGGCTGCCCGCTTGTTGCTCCAGCGGCAGCACTCGTTGCTGGCTGCCCGAGGTGTCAAGCAGAATGCCCAGCGTTAGAGGCTGATCGGTCTCCGCCACAAAGCTCTTGAATGTTTGCGGCGCCTTGTCCTCCGACACCTGGCACGAATTGCGCGTGAGATGCGGAATCAGGGTTCCGCTCTTGTCCTTGACCGTGAAGAACAGGTCGACGAGGTTCACTTTCACCTTGAGGGTCTCCATCGATGTCTCTTCCGGTGGAGGAGCAGGCGCAGTACTCACCGGTGGCGCGTCAGGCGAGGGCGCAAGCTGAGCCCATCCCGGCGTTGCCAACACCCGCAAGGCAATCAAGAACGCGGCGATTCCGACCCCACTGGCACAACCCAGGCGCATGATGCTCCGTTAGACGAAAACTCGTCTCCTAAGAGAGCATAACGTGCCTGCTTTCCGGCCGAAAGGCAACCTGCTCGTGTCTGCCGCGTCTGATAGTCTGTGGCTTGCGGCCTTTGTGCCGCGTGTCGCCAGTTTCAGCGGCTGGTTCAGCGGCTAGTTCAGCGATTTGCTCAGCGCTCCGTATCGAAGGCATTGAGGGAGGAAAACTTCGCGGTGAAAGGGTGGAAATCTATTGCCCCGGCAGGGCTACTGTGTTTGGGGCTGTTTTTGGCGTCCGGGATCGTCGCCCAACAGCAAACCCCCGTTCCCGATGCGCCCACGCCGCAAGCTCCGCCGCCACTCCCCGGCGTTAACGGCGGAATCGCCCCCGGAGTCGGCTCCGGCGAGGCTCCCAGCACTCCAAACTCGACCTCTGCGGCGCCGGCACAGTCTGGCCCCGAACAGCCGCCCGCGCCTCCGAGCCAGGAGCCTCCGGTCGAACAGCCGGCGCCCAACGCGCAGGATGCGGCTCCGGACCAGGGCAATGCCGCAGTGGCAACCTTCCGCGTACAGGTGAACTTCGTCCAGGTTCCCGTCACGGTGAAGGATTCCAAAGGGAATCTGGTCTCGGGGCTTACCTGGCGCGACTTCACCGTCTATGAGAACAACACCCGTGAGCCGCTGCGCGTTTTCAGTGTGGATCCGGAGCCGCTCTCCATTGCTTTCGTAATCGATCAAACCCTGCCCTCGAACATCATGACGCAGGTGAACAACTCCATGGGCTCCATCCAGGGTGCGCTCGCGCCCTATGACGAGGCTGCGGTCTTCACTTACACCAACGGCCCCAAAGAGTGGACTGGCTTTACGGGCGCGCAGAGCGCCCGCCTGCCCGCGGTGCTTTCATTGGCGCAGGCTACAGGCAGCGACCCCATGGTGCCCGACCCAAGCTCACCGTTCTCAGCCTGTGCAATCTCCATCAACGGGAATTGCCCCGACCCAAACCTGCAGCCGGGTAAGTCGACGCAGACGATTGGGGAGCTCAATCTGCCCAAGGATATTCACACCCTGAACGACGCGATCCTGGCCGCGGCCAAAGAGCTTTCCACGCGTCCCAAGGACCGCCGGCGCATCATCTTCGTCATCTCCGACGGCAAGGAGTACGGCAGCAAGGCCACCTGGAAAGAAGTTGTGCGCTACCTGCAAACCAACAAGATCGCCGTCTACGGCACGTTGGTGGGCGACACGGCACGCTGGGGCGGCGAGTGGGTTGACCGCTTGCATATCCCCTTCACTGGTGTCTACGACAACATTCTTTATAAGTACACGGCCGAGACCGGCGGCGATTATTACGCCGAGGGCGGCGTGAACGGCATCGAGCGCAGCTACGCCAAGATTGCCGATGAGGCCCGAGACCAATACACGCTCGGCTACCTCAGCCACGAGTCGATCTTCGACGATAAATTCCGCAACATCGATGTGCGCGTCGATCGGCCCAACGTAACGGTGATTGCCAAGCGCGGCTATTATCCCTCCGCGCAGGATTACAAGTAAGCGCGGAGCCGATTTTTGAGCGGCATAAACACGAAAGCCTGTGCGTTGGCACAGGCTTTTCTTATTTCGTTTTGGATTGCTTAAGCGCGAATACGCACGCTGCGCTCGAGGCCGAAATCCCCGCACCGCCCGCGAAGGCAGCGCTGCTTACTACTTAGGCTCGACCGGTGCGTTCGAAGCCGCAGGCGGGGCTGGCGTGTTCTGCTGCTGAGTCGGCGGCGCCGACGGCGGCGGATCGGGGGTGCCTTTTATTCCCTCGCGGAAACCCTTCAATCCCTCGCCCAGTCCTTTACCCAGCTCCGGCAGCCGCTTGGCCCCGAACAGCACAAACGCAAGGATCGCCAGCACCACAATGTGCCACGGCTGAAGTAGATCGCCCATCGATGTTCCTCCGCGCGCTAAAACAGATGCAGCACGCTTATTCAACTCCCTATTGTCGCACAAATCCGCAGCAGGATGCTCGGCGACGGGCGATTGTGGCAGACTGGAAGCAGTCGAGGAGGTCTCCCAATGAAGACCGTCAAGCTGCTCGCCCTGGCGGGGTTGCTGGCGCTCGCGAGCGCAACGGCTAAATCCGCCGGCCGTGACATTTATCCCGATCCCTCGCAAGCTAAGGCCGACCTGGCCGCCGCCCTTAAGACAGCCGCCGCCACGCACCGCCGCGTTCTCCTGGATTTTGGCGGCAACTGGTGCGGCGACTGCCAGGTGCTAGATCTCTATATGCACGACAGCAAGAACCAGCCTCTGATTGACGCGAATTTTGTCGTGGTTCATATCAATATCGGCCGAATGGACGCCAACCTGGACATCGCCGAAAAGTATCAAGTCCCGCTCAACAAAGGCGTGCCCGCGCTGGCCGTCCTGAGCGAGCACGGCGCGCTGCTTTACAGCCAGAAAAACGGCGAGTTTGAAGCCATGCGGAGCATGGAGTCGTCAGCCCTGACAGAGTTCCTGGTGCAATGGAGGCCTGCGCGTCCCGGCTGTTCGGCTGTTGTGGTCAACTGCTAGCAAGTTGGACTCAAACGGCGCGGACCCTCGCGAACCCCCAAGGAGACCTGATGCTTCCGGCCAACGAGAGCGACGATCACGGCGCAGCTCGCTCCATCGCCACGCTTTCGAGCCGCGAGGTCTACCGCAACCGCTGGATGCGCGTGCGCGAAGACGAGATCCTGCGCTCCAACGGCCAAAAGGGTATCTACGGCGTGGTCGAAAAGCCCGACGGCGCCATCATTCTGCCCATCGATGACGGGCACATCTGGCTTGTGGAACAGTTCCGTTACACCATTCAGGAGCGGGCGCTCGAGCTGCCCCAGGGCACTTGGGAGAGAGAGATCGAAGATCCCGAGGAGCTGGCGCGCGGCGAGTTGCAGGAAGAGCTCGGGCTCAAAGCCACGCAGATGATTCAACTGGGCGCGTTGTGGATTGCTTACGGATTCACACGGCAGCGCGAGCATGTGTTTCTGGCGACGGGTCTCTCGCCGGCGGAAAAAAACCCTGACGCCGAAGAGCACGATCTGGTGGTTCATTCCGTTCCCATCCCGGAGTTTGAGCGCATGATGCTCGACGGGACGATCCGGGACGAATGCACGGTAGCGGCCTGGGGGCTCTATCTGCTTTGGAAGGCCCGGCAAGGGTAAGCCATCGGCTCATCCGCCCTGCGAGGCCACAGCGGTTCCCAAATTGATGGTCCCCGGAGCCGCCTTTCGCCGCTCCGAAAAGGGGCACACGGAATCTGGAACCACTCGGGCGCCTTCCGCCGCGTGACTCGCGTCACAAGCCAAAACCCGCAATTCCTGAATAATCAGGGCTGAACGAGGCGCACTGAGCGAATTTCGCGCCGGCACGGCAGTGTCTCACCGCCCTGCGCGAAGCGGAAATCGCTTTGGTTCGCGACCCACGGAACGTGCAACAGGGATCGAAGCGAACCGCGAGACCAAGAACGAGTCAGGCCATGTTCAAGATCGTGGAAGCCCGCACCGCCGGCCTCAACATCCGGCAGTTTATAGTCGAAGCGCCCCGCATCGCGCGCAAGCAGCGGCCCGGGCAGTTTGTCATTCTGCGGCTTCACGACCGGGGCGAGCGCATTCCCCTCACCATTAAGAGCGCCGATCCGGCGGCCGGCACCATCACCATCGCCGTGCAGGCCGTGGGCAAAACCACATCGCTGCTCAACTCGCTTGAGGCGGGCGACTCGATTCTCGATGTTGTCGGTCCGCTTGGCCGGCCCTCCGAGATCAGGAACTACGGAACGGCCGTGATTCTGGCGGGAAGCGTGGGCACGGCCATGGCGCTGCCCACCGCCAACGCGCTTCGGGAGGCCGGCAATCATGTCATCTTCATTGAAGGCGCGCGCAGCAAAGAAATGGTGGTCTTTGAAGACGAAGTGCGCGCGGCGAGCCATGAAGCCTTCATCCTTACCGACGACGGCAGCTACGGCGAACAGGGCCTGGTAACGAAGAAGCTCGATGAATTAATTGCCGCCGGCCGCAAGCTGGATTTCGTTCTTGCCGTTGGCCCCGTGCCTATGATGCGCGCCGTGGCCGGAATCACCGCGCCGCTGGGCATCAAGACCATGGTCAGCCTCAACTCCATCATGGTCGACGGCACCGGCATGTGCGGCGGCTGCCGCGTGCTGGCCGGCGACAAGAGCAAGTTCGCCTGCGTGGATGGGCCGGAGTTCGATGCGGCGGACATCAACTTCGACGTGCTGATCCAGCGCAACAATATGTACCGCGGAGACGAGAAGCGTTCGCTCGACAGGTTCGTTGCCAACCCCGAGGAGGATCTGAAATTGATGCACGATCTGCGCAGCCGCGCCGACGCCGGGCGCTGTCAGTTGGAGACGCTGGAAGCGGCGGCGAAACGGGAGGTCTCCGATGCCATCGCATAACCCTCTCGCCAATCGCGATCGGATGAAAATTCAGCGGCAGCACATGCCGGAGCAGGACGCGGTGGAACGCGGCCGCAACTTCAAAGAGGTCAACCTTGGCCTTCCCGAGCAGGTAGCGAAGATCGAGGCACAGCGCTGCCTGGCGTGCGAGAAGACTACCTGCATTACCGCGTGCCCGGTGGGGGTGAAGATCAAGGACTTTGTGGACCTGGTGCTGGCGGGGGATTACATCGGCGCGGCGCGGAAAATTCGCGAGGACAATTCCCTGCCGGCGGT